>DAIMEA010000105.1:0-10730 GCA_036725585.1 Prolixibacteraceae bacterium
TCGCCTCTATCCCTTTGGGGAGGTCGAAATGCTGATAGGTACAAATAAAGAATCATTCGGAAAATGCACAGGCTACCCTGAATTTCAGTAATAAGTTTGGCGATCTGAGTGTAAAAGCGAAGTTGAGTTATCTTTATGAAAATGAGGTTTTTGAGAGTTTCGAGAGCTATGGTTACGATTTTGGTGTAAAAGGCATTCCCAGCTTTGATGCTATCAAAGAAGGCCAGTTTACAGCAACGAGCTTCCAGTCGCAGGTCGTTTCCAACAACTTCTTTGGAATTGCCTACCTCGATTACAAGGACAAATATATTTTCGACGGTATGTTCCGCTACGACGGTTCATCGTTGTTTGGTTCCGAGGAACGCTGGCAACCCTACTTCCGTGTATCGGGTGCCTGGAGAATTTCGGAAGACATCAAAATACCCGGCATCGATGAATTGAAAATCCGTTCGGCTTACGGTACCGCAGGCCAGCGTCCTCATCTCTTTGCCATGCAATATGAGGTAATGAGCATCGATGGAGGTATTTCCTCCAAGCAACAATTGGGAAATAAGAACCTGCGTCCGGCCAAATCGGCTGAATTTGAAGTAGGTTTAAACATCGACTTCCTGAAACGTTTCCGGTTTGAAGTGGTTTATTCCAAGACGACGACCGACGACCAATTCCTCGAAGTACCCCTGGCCTCCCACCTGGGCGGTTGGTTAACCCAATGGCAGAATGCAGGGGCTCTTGAATCGGATATCTGGGAAGCCAGCCTCGAAATGAACTTGGTTAATAAGAAGGATTTCCGCTGGGATGCCCGCTTTGTTTTCGACAAGGGAACCTCGATGATCACCCGTCTCGATGTGCCGCCCTATCAATACGGCCCCGAAGGACAGGAAGCCAACAAATGCTTCTATGTAAAAGAAGGAGAGAAATTTGGTGTTATGTACGGCTACGACTGGGTTCGCACGCTCGACCAAATGCAGGCACAAATGGTTGAAGGCGACGACATCAACAACTACACCGTTAACAGCGATGGTTATGTCATTCGACAGGGTACGGAAGGTACGGCCAACGAGAAACCTATTAAACTGCTCGATGAAGAAGGGAATGCATTGTTTGGGAAAATTGGCGATATCAACCCCGACTTCAAACTCGGTTTCTCGAACACCATTACATGGAAAGGCCTGAGCCTGTATTTCCTGCTCGATTGGAAACAGGGCGGCCAGATTTATAATAAATCGGCCCAATGGCTGACTCGAGACGACCGTCACGGAATGATGGACCAGTTCGGTAAACCCGAAAACCAGAAGAAAGCCATCCCGTATTACAAAGAATTTTATGATGTGAACAGCTTTAACTCTTTCTGGGTTGAAGACGGAACTTTCCTGAAACTGCGTGAAGTTTCGGTTGCCTACACCATTGGTCAGTCGGCATTGAGCAAGAGTGGCAAAGGATTTATCAAGGGGATTAAGGTCGGTTTTATTGGAAGAAACCTGTTGACGTTCACCAATTATTCCGGATATGATCCCGAAGTAATGACCACCAACGGTACCCAGTACTTCTACTACGATTTTATGGGTTACCCCAATTATCGGTCCTATTCCTTATCACTCGAGTTGAAATTTTAATCCATAAATTCGAATTTATATGAAAAAAATGAAATACATATTGCTGACACTCCTGGTGCCATTCCTGATTGTCAGCTGTGAAGACTTAGTGGTGGAAAACCTGAACGACCCCGATTTCGCGATGGCTACTTCGAATCCAAGCGACTTGAAAGGGATTGCCGGAGGGTTGATCAACCAGTGGTTCCAGAGAACCCACGAGTACGACGGGCCGGCCCTGGGATTATGGGTTATGGCCGATGCAGGAACCTGTTCCTGGGGGAATGGTGGTATGCGTGTTCTTAGCAACGAACCCCGTATGGTGTTCGATAATACCCCTGCCTATCAGGATGCCGGTATCAACGAACTGCTCTATTCGACGATGCATTCGGTTATTTCGCAGGCAAACGACATACTAAAGAATACCGTTTTGTCCGATGTGAAAATCATTAGTGAAGCAGGCGTCGATGAAACCCCGATGGTGAATGCCGTTGCCTACCTGGCTCAAGGTATGTCGATCGGTTACCTGGGTTTGCTCTACGACCGGGTGTTTGTGATTACCGAAGATGTCGACCTGGCAAACGATGAAATTGTATTAAAACCGTATAACGATGCAATTGCCACTGCCGTTTCTTCGCTCGAAAAGTGTATTGCCATTTGTGATGCCAATACCTTCGAAGTTCCCTATTCCTGGATCCCTTCGCTGAATCCGTATACCAACACCTCGATTGCCGAACTGGCTCACTCGATGGCTGCCCGTTTAATGGCCTATGCTCCCCGGAATAAGGCTGAAAACGAAGCAGTGAACTGGCAAAAAGTCTACGACCATGCATCCAAGGGGATTACCTTCGATTTTGCTCCGGTTGCCGACGACATAAGCTGGTACGATTTATATCATACCTATGCCAATTTTGCTGGATGGGGAATGACCGATATGCGCATCGTACATATGATGGATCCGAATATGCCTGCAGTATGGCCCGGTGAAAACGGTTTCGATGTGATCCCGGCTCCGGCCGACGATCCGTATGATGATCGTCTGTTGACCGACTTCGAGTATCAATCGTCCTGCCCGTTCCGCCCCGAACGCGGGTACTACCACTTCACCTGCTACCGTTTTGCCCGCAGGGACCTCTACCTGACGACGTGGACCGAACCCTGCCCGGATATGTACGTGGCCGAAAACGATATGCTGAAAGCCGAAGCTGCTCTGAAGCTGAACAAACTCGACGAAGCAGCGGGTATCATCAATGCCGGAACCCGCGTTACCCGTGGAAATATGCCACCCGTTACCGCCAATGCTCAGGAAATTGCCGACGCCATTTTCCACGAACGGAACATCGAATTGTACTGCTCGGGTTTGGCTGTCGAATTCTTTGCCATGCGGAAAGCGGAACTGCTGCAAGAAGGTTCGTTCCTTCATTTCCCGGTTCCGGGATCTCAATTGGAAGTCCTTGAAATAGAATACTATACATTTGGAGCCGATAAGGGAGTTCCGGGTGTGGATGTGTCAAACGGAGGCTGGAAATAATAATAAAAAAATTGGATCATTATGAAAAAAAGATATTTATCCATCATACCGTTCTTCGCTTTACTCCTCCTGGTGAGTTGCGACAAGAAGGACGATTACAACTACAACGACATTGTTCCCATTATCCAGGGCGACATTGTCGGACCCGAAGAAGTGGTGCAAACTTTTTCCTACGACTTTTCCATGGGCTATCGCCGGGGCGGTTCCACCTGGAACTGGACTGCCGAAGGAGCCCAGGTAGAAGCTTTGGACGAAAGCACGGCCATTGCTACGATTAAGTTTGCCGATTACCCGGCCAGTGGTAAAGTGACCATTACCGTTACCGAAACCACCATGGGTGGCAAAACGTCTGAAGCAGTCAGCAAAGAAGTTACCGTGAAGATGTACTGCCCGCTGGCCAATGGAAACAGCGATTTTGGCGGTACCTGGGTAGGCGAGGACGCCTATTACGAAAGCACCATAACAGCTGAATTAGTCGATGGTGAAGTAAAGCTTAGCGGAATGGGACATGGTTTTATTCAGGATTGGTGGGCTGAAGCCATAACTGAAGCGGGTGTGATTACACTTACCGTTAATGAAGATGGTTCAGTGGATATTCCCCGTCAATATGCTTTCACTACTGATTATGAAGGAGCTCCTTATCGTTATGAAATTGCTGGCGCTGGTACCTGGGATAATTGCGGTTCCTCGTTAGCAATGGTCATAGTATACGATATTTATTATGAAGGCGAAGAAGCAGGGCTTGCAGAGCAATATGCTTCCTACCTGGGCGATATTCCTTACCTGACGGCCGATGTGGCCCTGGGTGCGAAATCCGTTTCGCTGACCCGGCACAACATTGTAAAACCAACGTTTAAGTAGATCGTTCATCGAACGAATAGTATAAAAAAGAGACTGGAAACAGTCTCTTTTTTTTGTGTGTATTTGAAGGGCAATTTGCTTTCATTTGTTTCAATGCGGGGAATTTGGTATCCTGTGTTTCAATGATGGGGAATTTGGTATCCTGTGTTTCAATGATGGGGAATTTGGTATCATATTCAGACCGTTGCCTGAAGGCAACGGCAAAAAATATCATTCTGACTTCTTCTAAAACTCGGAAGTAAAATGAAAATCAATCTTCGGGAAATCCTGCTGGGCCATTTGAAGTATGAAGGGAGAATCGGCCATGAAAACATCCCGACCCTGTTTGTCGCGGGCCATTCGTTGCGATTTCCTTTTTTTGAATTCTTCGAGCACGTTTTTATCCCCGCTCTTCAACCAGCAGGCCTTGTACATCTGGATGGGTTCAAACCGGCATTTAGCGCCGTATTCGTGTTCCAGGCGGTACTGGATGACCTCAAACTGCAGCTGCCCCACGCAGCCAATGATTTTTCGCCCGTTAAACTGGCTGGTAAACAACTGGGCCACCCCTTCGTCCATCAACTGGTCGATCCCTTTTTCCAGTTGCTTCGATTTCATCGGATCGGCATTCTCAATATAGCGGAACATTTCGGGCGAAAAACTGGGCAATCCTCTGAAATGCAGGCTCTCTCCTTCGGTGAGGGTGTCGCCAATGATGAAATTGCCTGTGTCGGGCACCCCGACTATGTCGCCCGGGTAGGCTTCGTCGATGATTTCTTTTTTCGCAGCCATAAACGAAGTGGGCGACGAAATGCGGAAGGTCTTGTTCGACCGGGTATGGGTATAGGTTTTGTTTCGTTCGAACTTTCCGGAACAGACCTTAACAAACGCGATGCGGCTCCGGTGGTTCGGGTCGATGTTGGCATGAATTTTAAAAACAAAACCCGAAAAGGCTTCTTCATAGGGATCGACAAGGCGTTCCTGCGCCATTCGGGGACGCGGGGTTGGGGCAATTTCGAGAAAACTGTCGAGCAATTCCTGAACGCCAAAATTGTACAGAGCGCTCCCAAAGAATACCGGCGCCAGGTTCCCGGCCAGATAGCTGTTTGGGTCAAAAGGGTGAAAGACCCCTTCAACCAGTTCCAGTTCTTCGCGGAGTACTTTCGCATCGGATCCGATGTGCTTTTCCAGTTCCGGATTTTGGATATCCTCAAAGCGAATTCCTTGTTCAATTTCCTGCACATTGGGATTGAATAACTGAAGGCTCGATCGGTAGATGTTGTAAACCCCTTTGAAATCGGGACCGCTGTTGATGGGCCAGCTTAAGGGTCGGGTGCCGATTTTAAGCTGTTTCTCAATCTCTTCGAGCAAGTAAAACGGATCTTTCGAGGGGCGGTCCATTTTGTTGATGAACACAATGACCGGAGTTTTGCGCATCCGGCATACTTCCATCAGTTTTTCGGTCTGAGGCTCCACTCCCTTGGCGGCATCAATCACGATGATGACACTGTCGACAGCGGTTAACGTTCGGAAGGTATCCTCCTGGAAATCCTGGTGACCCGGCGTGTCGAGAATGTTGACTTTGTAGCCCTTGTAGTCGAAGGCCATGACCGAAGTAGCTACCGAAATCCCCCGCTGCCGTTCGATCTCCATAAAGTCCGACGTGGCTGTTTTTTTGATCTTATTGCTTTTTACCGCTCCGGCAACATGGATGGCGCCGCCAAAAAGCAACAATTTTTCGGTGAGCGTGGTTTTCCCGGCATCCGGATGGCTTACTATGGCAAAGGTTTTTCTTCGTTCAATCTCGTGTTGAAAACTCATGTTGGTTCCCTTTCAAATTGTGCGCAAAAATAAACTTTTAATCGGAACCGGGAAAGGAAAGGATTAAATGGAGATCGAATGGAGCAATATAAATAAGCGGATTTTTCAAACAGTACTATTTGTCCGATACTGTCCGGATAATGAACCCCATAACAACGGTACCCGTTATGCCTACCCCTATCAGGATGATCCGTGCTGTCCACGTTTCAAAAACGAACAGACAGGTTGCCGAAACCATTGCCCACATAAGGATTAAGGATCCTGTTTTTTGCTTCCGGGTCATTCCCTTTTGTTTTTGGTAGTTTTCGATGTAGGTTCCCAGGTAACGATTTTCGATCAGCCATCGGTTCAGCCGGGGCGAACTTTTAGCCAGCAGACCCGCTGCCAGCAAAAGGAAAGGGGTGGTGGGGAGGCCGGGGAGAAAAATCCCGAGGATTCCCAAACCCATGGACAGGATTCCCAAAAGAAGAAGCAAATATCGGCTGAAGACAGATTTCACAGTCAATAGTAAGAAATGAACGGTAAAAATAGAAAAAGTTGAACGATTCTTGTAATTTCAGTCCGTCATTCAAAAGTTTGAGCCCATGAAGAAGCTTTGGATTATTCTTCTCATCATCATTGTTTTCCTTTTGGGAAGCGTGGCCATCTTCCCCCTTATGTTTCGGGAAACCATAAAAGAAGCTGCTCTGGATAAAGCAAACCAGAACATCGATGCGCATATTTCGTTCGATGATTATTCTCTGTCGTTGTTTCGTTCGTTTCCCAATCTCACCGCCACATTTAAGGAGGTATCGCTGGTTGGTACGGATGCATTTGAAAACGATACGCTTGCATCGTTCGCCTCTTTGTCGCTCAGCCTCGATTTTCCCAGGCTGATCAAAAAGGAAGGTTTGCTCATTCGTTCGCTCGAAGTCGATCAGTTGACGGTTCATCTGTTGGTCGATGAAGAAGGAAATGCCAATTGGGAAATTGCATCCAAAAAGCAGGCAGATTCCCTCATTACAGCGAAATCCGACATGCAGGAGGTGAAAAAGAAGGAACTCCTGTTTTTGCTTGACAGGATTTCCCTGAATCGTTGCAACCTGATTTATCAAAAAAGAAAAGGAAATGTCTTTTTTGAAGCGAAGGATGCAAATATCCTCATGGATGGAACGATTCAAGGGAAGCAGGCTGAACTGGATCTGAACGTTGTGATTCCCTCCATTCGTTTTTCACGGGGCGAGGCCAATTACATTGAGCAGAAAAGCCTTGCCTTGCATACGGCTCTTTTGGCCGATCTTGAGAAAAAAAGTTTTCGGTTTTTAACCAATGGCTCCGATCTGAACGGTCTTCCCCTCGAACTCGAAGGAGGATTTGATCGGCCCGTAGGAGCCGGAACCGATTTCGACCTTCGATTTTCCATGCCCGGTATGGGCATAGACGAATTGCTGGCTATGCTTCCCGAAGGGATAAGGCAGCGAACGGAGAAAATGGATGCATCAGGGACGGTTCGCTTGCAGGGACAGGTAATTGGGAAAAAATTCGAAAAGGAATGGCCGGCCATCGACATCAACCTAAATGTGTCGAATGGAAAACTTCAATATCCCGGATTGCCCGATGCCATCCGAATCGACGCGGCCAATGCCCTTCTTTCAAAATCCCAGGGAACGATTGATTTGTTAATCCTTGGACTGGATCAGGTCTCGGTCGAAATGGCAGGGAATCCGCTCATTCTGAATGCCCGTCTCAGCAAACTTTTCAGCGACCCTTTCATCGATCTCCAACTCGACGGAGTGGTCGATTTGGGTTCCCTTAACCGAATTTTTCCCACGGAAGGACTTACACTCGACGGACTGCTTCGCGCCCGGGCCACGCTGCAGGGAGCTTATTCGTCGGTTCGGGAAGAAGATTATACGGCCTTTGTTTCCCGGGGGAACCTGAGCGTACAAAATTTATTCCTGCAAAATCGTTCTTTTCCCCAGGGTATCCGGGTAAAGGATGCTTCCCTCGATTTGCACAACCAGGATCTCCGGATCTGGAAACTTCAGGGTATGGCCGGGAAAAGCGATTTTTTGATGCGGGGGCGGCTGGCTAACTTCCTGTCGTATGCGATGGGCGACGGAGCCTTGCAGGGCAATCTGGAGCTGGTTTCGAACCAGGTCGATCTGAATGAATTCATCCGGAACCGACAAAATACATCCCCGGCTGAACCGAAAACCGGTTCTGCCACCGACAGCATCCCGGGCGGGACAGACAAAGTGTTTCGCTTTCCGGAACGGATGCACCTGGTTTTTGGCACAAATATCAACGAGCTTTTTTACGACCGGATGATTATTCACTCGTTCAAGGGGAAAATGGAATTGAAAAACCAGCAACTAACCCTGCACGGGCTCGATATGCGCCTGTTCGACGGATCCTTGGGTTTAAACGGAACCCTTGTTGCCGATGGTCGGCCCGAACCCGATCTTGCTTTGAACCTGAATGTCGATGGATTTGATCTTCCATCGGCCTGGCGCGATCTGGATATTTTGCAGAAGTACCTTCCTTTTGCCCGGGAAGCCGAAGGAAAAATTTCTTCGGTATTGACCGTACACTCTGTCCTTAGCGACAGTCTGAAAATGATTCTTTCGGGTGTGAATGCCAAAGGACGCTTATCGACCCGTGGTGTCCGCTGGGGCGACCGGCGATCGCTCGAATTGTTGAAAAGCGTGATCCAGACCGATAAACTGGCCAATACACAACTGAACGATTTCCAAACCAATTTTGAAATCCGGGAGGGAACCCTGACCCTGAAAACCTTCGAAACCGCCTTTGCCAACCAGCCTTTAATGATTTCGGGAAGTTACAACCTGGGCGGAACACTGGGATTTCGGATCGATACACGGATCCAAAAGGAAATTCTGTCCAGCAACATTCGGGAAATTATGTCCTACGTTCCCGGCCACGAATCCGTAAAAACCATCGACCTGGGAATCGATATCACTGGTCCTTTAAAAAAGCCCGACGTAAAAGTCGATCCCGAAAAAATTCGGAAACAGGTGATCGAACAGGTGAAAAACAGTTCCAAAGAGGAGTGGAAAGATGCAGCCCGAAAATTGTTCGACAAGTTTCTAAAATAGGGGAAAGCACATAAAACCTGGCTCAGGGGCACGCTACCAGACCATCGTTTACCGTAGTGGTGGTGATACACACGGTTTCGATGGCTTTTTCGATCAATGGTACAGCCTGGGAAAAACTACCCGAATCGACGGCTTTTTTGATCAATTCGGCGGCATCAAAAACCGAATCATAAATCGATGTGGCATAAAGCGCTCCTTCGGGACAAGAGCACTCTTCGGCAAAACGCTTGGCCTCGGTGGCGGAGAATTGAATGTTCTCGCAAGCAACAATCACTTCGTCGAGCAGGCTTTGCGCTTTCGGATAATCATCGACCTTCAGCGCTTTTTTCATTTTTTTTAGCGATTCAGACAGGGTAGTCTGAAGATCCTGCATCGACGATTGGTAATCGTAACACTGGGCCTTGGCTGCATTCAGAAAGAAAAGAAAAATCAAGGGTAAAAAGAGCGCTTTCATTATTCCCGGATTTGATTTGTCTAAAGATAGAAAAAAACCATGAATGCTATTGTGCAAGACAGTAGACAATTGTTGAAAAGTTGAATGAATTGGGAGGATGTTTTTTTTTCTGTTTGTTATGTTTTTGTTTTTTTCGGGAAATATATTCTATCTGATTTTGTGTTCGATAACATAGTTTTTTTTCATTAGTGAAATGCAAAATGAACTACTTTTCGTTGGAATGAGATCAAGTAAAACGAAACCAAAAACAAACATGGAACCCGTAAGGAAACAATTCATTTATGCATTTAGTATTTTGTTTTTAATGAGCTGTGATAAGGATGAACAAACAGCAAGCCTGATCGTTGATTGTGTGAATCAAATGGATTTACCCAAATCGGTCATGCTGTCCCTTGAACCTGCTGTAGATAATCCGTGGATTACCGATAACATGAAATTTACCATTCTTGACATTGCCGTTTCCCAGGGATTGGTCGAAGAGGGGAATCCCGACGACCTCACCTGGTATAATGTTGGGGTGAATAATCAGCTGAAATTCTGGAATGAATATACTTTTTTTGCCGAAAAGCTGCCTGTTGGGACCTATCGGAGTTTACGCGTTAACTTTAGGAATGTCTGGTACCGATATGCCTATCTTCAGTCGGATCCTTCTGTTCGCTTTGAAGGGATGGAAAATATGTTGGGATGGTTTAGAAGCT
Source organism: Prolixibacteraceae bacterium (assembly GCA_036725585.1). Classification (GTDB taxonomy): domain Bacteria; phylum Bacteroidota; class Bacteroidia; order Bacteroidales; family Prolixibacteraceae; genus DAIMEA01. The sequence continues at coordinate 10,032 of DAIMEA010000105.1, forward strand.
GCAGCGAAGAAGCACCCGTTCCTACAAATTACTTCTCAAGCGGAGGAAATCATCAGCTTGGCGATCAAGGTTTTTTTGTTGTAAACGAACATGAAAAAATCGATCTGTTCTCATTGGAAGAAGGCGTTTTAACCCGTTTATACTGGATTCTTGGACAAGAGGGATCCGATACACTGGATCCATGTACATTTACCTGGTATGATGAAAACAACAACGGAGTTTGTGATTGCGATCAGGACAGGCTTGATTTTTATTGTCCGCCGGGTTGGCATTCGATGTTCGACTTTAGGGTCGAATATGAAGAACCGGAATAGGGGACTGAAGTCCCGGGATTGAGAAATGAATACTGGAACCAGGAAATAATCGCGCTCCCCCTTGTTCCGCAAGCTAAACGAGTACAGGTAGAGCAATTTGCGAATGCTTCTGCAAATCCGAAGGAGCAGGAGATGTGCATACAAATAGGGAAGGCAATTAATTCTTCTTATGATAACTCAATATTGCCCATCCATTAAAAAATATGGCAAATCCGATTAAGGCGAAAAAGGGTACAATCAAGTCGCTAACCGCACTGCCTTTTAGATAAACCAAACGGAATACCTGGATAATGTATTTTAACGGACTAATGGTACTTAACCACTGTGCCCAATCGGGCATACTGGCTACCGGAGTGTATAATCCACTCATAAAAATGAATGTTAT
>DAIMEA010000106.1:0-4183 GCA_036725585.1 Prolixibacteraceae bacterium
ATTATGAAGAAGAAGCCGACCTGTATTACATCAACTACGACGCCATCATCCCCGTGATTGTGGAAGCCATTAAAGAATTGACCATAGAAATAGAGGAACTGAAAAGCGGGGGCAGTATGAAATCGACCTCTCTGGAAGCTGAAAACAGTGCAATTGAAAACATCGTGGCTTCTCTTTCCCAGAATGTGCCCAACCCGTTCAGTGCCACTACCTCTATTAATATGTATCTGCCCGCAACAGTTTCAAAAGCAATCTTGTACCTTTACAACATGCAGGGCGAACAGATCAGGGCCATCGAAATACCCGGCCGGGGCAACACTTCAGCAACCCTCGAAGGGTATACACTAAAGGCCGGTATGTACCTTTATACCCTGGTTGCTGATGGCAGGGAAGTAGATACGAAACGGATGATTTTAACGAAGTAAAACTACCCTGATATGAAAACTATAATATTGCTATTAAACGCTATATTGTTCCTTTTTGCTTCACTTTCAGCAAATGCACAACAATACGAGTCGTGCTTTGGCGAGGAATCGACCCAATGGGTGATTGTTAAGCCCAGTTCCTGGTGGGGGGTAGAAAATGCATATTCTCCAAAATATTATTTAATCGACTCGATAAAATGTTATGGAGAATATATTAAGGAACAACCCTTTGGGGTGGTCTATTTCGAAACCGACGGAAACAGTAAGCTGTGGCGATGGGACACCGAAAGCAACGAAAAATCCATTATCATGGATTTAAATTGGGAAGTAGGAGATTCCATTTTCATAAAAGATGAAGACTTCATTATGCACTATGAATCAAGACCATATGCTATTGTCGATTCAGTTTTTTATAACGAAACCAACAGAAAAACCATCCATACCGATTTAGTGCTAAGAACCGATACAACCCTGTTCAACCTTACATTTATTGAGGGGATTGGGCCCAACGCATCCATGTATTATCAAGAGTACTATGGTTTCTTTTGGGGTAATTCACATCTTTTGCTTTGCGCACATAAAGACGATGTATTATGCTATGTAAATATCCAGGTAAGCGACGATTGTACATATATAAAACCGGATGCAATTAACACGATCGGAAAGGCATCAGAAGTAATGATCCGTTTCCAATCGAATACCATTGAATTAACTTTTGACGACTCTTTTTCGGGAAGGCTTTGTTTTATTAGCACCAATGGCAAAGCAATGAAAAGAATTAATGTTAACAGCAAAAAACGTAAGTTTGACATAAACGACTTACCTGCTGGTCCATACATTGTTCAGGTAACCCATAGAAACGGAGAATTGTGTGTCAACCAGAAATTCACGAAAAACTAATGCTATGAAAAGGACAATCCTATTAATAGCATATGTATTGGCGTTTGCTTCTTTGTTTGCACAATACAACAGCGAAAACGGCTGGAAAATTACACCCAGCGGCACATACCGCACACTGAACATCTTTATTAATATTATTTACGATATTACACCTACGGCCAATCCTTACCCCGGGAGCAACCCTTTCTGGCCTTATACCACCGTTGAAGGAATCACTACAACTGGCCCTACTTACTTCGATGACTATATTGATGTTTACTATACAACTCCTGCAAACGTGAATGGCCTGATGACCCGAATTTATCACGAATCTTCGTTTGGTAGGTTAATCCTTTTGGGGGATATGATTGTGGTTAACATCAAACAATCGACCCTTGACCCCTATGGTGGCAGTTTTAGGAGTGGTGAGTTAATTTTGGCCTGTAACAATATGATCAATGTTTCAGGGGTAAATACTTCTTACGGGCATAACCAAATTTCAGATTATGATTCAAATTCAGACAATAAAGTTGATTATGTTCAGTATTTTTGTAGAAATGGCACTGCTACTTACGGCTTAGATTATCCCGATGGTGGTTTTACAGGTGAAGGAGGCAATCTATTCTTTAGTGGCGTTTCAAGGCAGATTGCCTTTTATTCTTTCCAGCAAGCTAAAGCCGACCAGGACATCAGCCAAAACTACAAGCACCTTTCCATCCATGAGTTTGCCCATAATTTGTTTGGAAGCAATGCTTTTCACACCAGCGGAGGAAATCATTATACCTGGCCGGGTAGTGCTTGTACTTTTATGGGACTGCAGGGCGGCTGGGGGCTAATGGGCGCTGCCAATTCATCGTTAACCTCGTGCAATGCTTTTGAGCGGTGGCGTATGAATTGGACCAGCCCAACCTTCAACCCAGGCGCCATTCGTATACAGGCCAACGGCGTTACTTCTGACATCGACAATACCAGCGGGCAAAGAATTTTTTACCTACGCGATTTTGTCAGTACAGGGGATGCCATCAGGATAAGGTTGCCCTATAAAGATGGCACTTCCTCAACGAACCAATATATCTGGCTGGAGAACCACCAAATAAACAACAATGGAAAACTCGATTTCTTCAGATGGAAAGATGAAGGTGCATGCATTCCGTCGGGCACACCGGGCATTTATGCATATTACCAGATCGGTAAAGATGTACTGTCAGGGACATCACTTGCTGTCTGGCCATCAAATGAAACCGATAACCTTGAAGTAATCAGCGCTGAAGGAAATTGGGACATGGTGTTCGATGGCAACCAGACCGATTGCTTGGGTTGGGGAAACAGGGTTGTCGTTAAACAAGTGGAAGAGAACCCGCTGTCGGGGTACAACGACCAGATGACCACTTTATACAATTCATCTGTAAATACATTGTTGGCCAGTGATCATGCCATTTATCCATATGTGAAGAAATATAAAAACAATACACTGAACACTGCCTTACCTTTGCATGGCGACAACAGTGATGCCTTTACCAACAATACGAAGATTGGGATTGCAACGAATCCTGCTGCGGTTAATACTGTGACATATTATGCAAATCAAAACGGGGGATCTATAACACCCAATTATACAACCAAAAACACCCGTAAGTTATATCTGTGTGGTCTGCAGATTCTTTTTGAGGTTTCGGGTTCAAACCAATTTGGCAATATTTACAAAGTAACCATCAATTGGGATAAATACAACATTGATAATAATCTACGTTGGACTGGCGATATTGTGCTGAAAGAAACAGCTATTTTAAAAGAATCTAAGACTTTGTTATTCAATCAGAACCGAACACCCAATCAAAGGGATCGGTCGACAACGACCGGGGAGTTCGCTGAAGCAACTTTCTTTACTGCTGAAAATGGCTCTTACTACAAAATGGAACCCGGCTCAAAAGTAATACTTGATGAAAACAGCACTTTTATCCTACAAAACGGCAGCACACTCGAAATTGAGGATGGAGCAGACATTATTGTGATGAACAACTCCAAACTGGTTGTAGAAACAGGAGCCAGTATTGTCGTAGAAGGACGTGGGGGTATTACATTCAAATGCAATGGTCAATTGTGTGCAAGTGCCGGGGCTAGTATAAACTTACAAGATGTTTCAAGTAGTATTCATTTTGTGGGAACGGGCGGTTTATCGCCCGGATGCCTTAGCAGTCTTTCTAGTGTTTTATCGGGAAACGGCAGCATTAGAAACTATATCGGAACGACAACTGTTAGCAACATCACCATTAATTTCGACAGTTACTATTCTGGGACAACAGTAACATCAACGAATGTAAATGTGCAAGGAACCGGCACCGATTTAACCTACAGTATAACCAATGGGGCAACTATAAACGGTCCGTTTAATGTCCCTGCAGGGGCAACATTTGAGGTTAAAGTAAATTCAACAAGTTGTATCTATTAATTGAATACCTCTGAAGGTTCGGAACCCTGTCGGGGATATGGTTCCAAAAACCCATCCGGCCAAAGACAACAGAGGGTATTCACCCGCGGGTGAATCCCCTGTTTTCAATAAGATGGGGATTGTTAAACGAACGCGGTTTTTTAGACCTGACAGGGTTCAGAACCCTGTCAGGTCTAAGGACTCGAAGCTCCGGCAACAAATGACAATGCATTCCCGGGGTTTTACTACCTTTGCCCCAAATTCAACCGTATGGCCGAAAGCAATTTTATCGATTACGTAAAAATCTATTTTAAATCGGGGAATGGCGGAGCAGGATCCGCCCATATGCGCCGGGAAAAGTTCGTCCCGAAAGGAGGCCCCGACGGGGGCGACGGCGGCCGTGGCGGCCACATCATCCTGCGGGGAAATGCCCAGCACTGGACCCTGCTGC
>DAIMEA010000106.1:4193-10710 GCA_036725585.1 Prolixibacteraceae bacterium
GCACCTGAAATACCGGAAGCATATTTTTGCCGGTCACGGCGAATCGGGCGGAGCCCAGTGCAGCACCGGCGCCGATGGCGAAGATATCATCCTCGACGTGCCCCTCGGCACTGTAATCAAAGACGGGGATACCGAAGAATATATCGATGAGATTGTTCGTGACGGAGAAGAAAAAATCATCCTCCGGGGGGGCCGGGGCGGACAGGGAAACACCCATTTCAAATCAGCCACCAACCAGGCGCCCCGCTATGCCCAACCCGGCGAAGCCCTCGAGGAAGGCTGGCGGATCCTCGAACTGAAAATCCTTGCCGACGTGGGATTGGTGGGCTTCCCCAGCGCCGGAAAATCAACCCTGCTCTCCCTGGTTTCGGCAGCGAAACCCAAAATAGCCGATTACCCCTTCACCACCCTCGTGCCCAACCTGGGCATCGTGAGCTACCGCGATAACCAGTCGTTCGTGATGGCCGACATCCCCGGCATCATCGAAGGCGCCCACGAGGGACGCGGACTGGGCCTGCGCTTCCTGCGCCACATTGAGCGAAACGCGATGCTGTTGTTCCTGGTCCCCGCCGACAGCAACGACTATCAAAAAGAATACGCCATCCTGCTCAATGAACTGGAACAGTACAACCCCGAATTGCTCGATAAGGAGCGGCTGCTGGCCATCAGCAAATCGGACATGCTCGACCCGGAACTGATGGCTGAAATCAGCCGGGGACTGGGCGAAATACCGCACATTTTTATATCTTCGGTCACCGGGCTGAACATCCCGAAACTGAAAGACCGCATCTGGCAAATCCTAAACCGGTAAACATGGAATTCTTCGAATGGCTGAACCAAATCGATACCCGGCTTTTTCTTTTCCTGAACGGAGCCAACAGCCCCTTTTTCGATACCTTCTTCACCCTGTTCACCAGCAAGGAGATCTGGGTGCCCTTTTACCTGGTCGTCCTGCTTTTGATCTTCCGAAAATACAGGACCGAAGGACTTTGGATTTTTCTGTTCATCGTGCTGGCCATCGTCCTGAACGACCAGCTTTCCGGGATCATTAAAGATATCGTACAGCGAATCAGGCCCTCGCACGAAGCCACGCTGGCCGGAAAGATCAACCTGCCGGCCGGTGCAGGCGGACTGTACAGTTTTGTCTCTTCGCACGCATCCAATTCTTTTTGCCTGGCCGTGTTTCTCAGCCTGCTGATCCGGCAGAAAAGCACAGGCATCTTCCTTTTTGCCTGGGCTACACTGACCGCCTATTCACGGGTATATGTCGGGGTTCATTACCCCTTCGATATTCTGGCCGGAGCCCTTTTGGGAGGCCTGATCGGATGGGGATTGTATCGCCTGCTCGCTTTGTTCGATGCCCGGTTCCGGGAAAAAAGAATCGAACAGACGGGAAAATGGTCGGGCACGGAAACCCTGGTTTTGAAAGGAACCCTGTTGCTGCTTTCCCTCACGATGGCGCTTGCATCCTTCGTTTTAGGCTAACAGAAAAAGAGTCTGTCATGTTGGATAATGCCGCTTACTACGAAGAACGAATCCGCCGGTTCAATTCAGAACTAAGTCTCTTATCGCGTCGTCTGGGCTGGATTAGTCTGTTTCGACTGCTAGGCTTTGCCCTCGCCTTTGTTGTTCCCTTTTTCTTCTACCGGAGCCATCCTGTTGCCGCAATTGGGACGTCGGCGTTCTTTTTGATTGTGTTTCTGGTGCTGGTCCGGCAGTTTCTTTTAAGCAAGCGGAGAAAACAGCTGGTTGCTAACCTGCTCCGGATCAACCTCGACGAACAAAAAGCCCTTGCCCACGATTTTTCGGTCTTTCGACCCGGAAATTCGTTCATCGATCACGGCCACCCGTATTCGTACGATCTGGATTTGTTCGGACAGGGATCCCTTTTTCAATACCTGAACCGGACGGTTACCCGCAAAGGAGAAGAGCAACTTGCCCAAATGTTAATGAATCCGCCTGTCGTTTCTTCCATCATCCGGAAACGACAGGAAATTATAAAGGAACTGGCCGGGAATCCCGACTGGCGGCAGGAATTTCAGGCCCGTGGCATGCTGTGTGCCGAACATCTTACCGACGAGGATCTTTTTGAACAATGGAAAGAGGAAACGTTTCTATTGAAATCGTTCCGTTTTGTGCCTGTCCTCAGAATTCTGCTCTCCCTCTTCGCCCTGTTTTCAACCGGATTCTGGGCCGTAGCGGGCAATGTTTCGCTTTTCCTTCTTTCGGGCTGCATTCAGTCTATTTACTGGCTGGTAGAGAAAAAAAACACCCAAACGGTATATGCACAATTCGGAAAAAAAGAAAAAATACTGAGCAACCTGTCGGAACTGCTGGGCATGATTGAATCGTTTCCCTGGCAATCGGACGAAGGAAAGCAAATCGTTCGTGCATTTGCCGAAACAGGAAATCCCTCGTCCGATATTCGCGCCCTGCAAAAACGGGTAGGCGCTTTCGATCAACGGAACAATGTTTTTGTTGGCTTCTTCGGAAATCTGATGTTCCTATGGGATATTGTGTGTAGCTACCGACTGATTCAATGGCACGAAAAACACAAAGAAGCGTACACCCTCTGGAGCAAGACCTACGGATTTGTTGACGCACTGTGTTCCCTGGCCAATTATTCCTACAACCAAAGCCATTTTTCACTGCCTCAGTTCAACGACAACATCGTTCATTTCTCGGCCAAAGAACTGGCCCATCCGCTGATCCATCCGGAAAAACGCGTGGCCAACGATTTTGCGATCGACAATCGAACCCGGCTCATTATCGTAACCGGCGCCAACATGGCCGGGAAAAGCACCTTTCTCCGAACCCTGGGCATCAACTTCTTGCTGGCCCGATGCGGGGCTCCGGTTTGTGCCCGCGAAATGACGCTGGCGCCCCTCCCGTTGTATACCAGCATGCGCACGGCCGACTCGCTCTTCGACGATGAATCGTACTTTTTTGCCGAATTGAAACGATTGAAGCAAATACTCGACGAAGCGGAAAAAAACATTCCCCTGTTCATCTTGCTCGATGAAATTCTGAAGGGAACCAATTCGGTCGACAAGCTCAACGGGTCGCGCAAACTATTAAAAAAGATGACAGGCTTGCAGACATTGACCGTTGTGGCTACACACGACCTGAAATTAACCGATCTGGAAGATGAGTGCCCCGGTGTTATCCGTAATTATTGTTTTGAAATCGGGCTCAACGATCGGGAAATGACGTTCAACTATAAAATCGTCCAAGGAGTTACCCAAACCATGAACGCCAGTTTTATGATGAAAAAAATGGGGCTTATCGACGAATAAACCCGAAATAACCCGCGTTCCGAAGAAGGTTTAATCGGGCTTATTTCCTAAGTTTGTGAAGGCATTTTTTCGATGTTGGATTATGAGGCGTTTCGTTCGGAAATTGGTTTTTGTTTTATTGGCGATCCTGTCGGCCTACGGTTCCTATTCGTCGGGGTATTCGTTCGAACGGCTGAACCGTCCGCTCTCCCACTCCAATATTCTCACCATCTGCCAGGACGAACAGGGATTCATGTGGTTTGGTTCCCGCAACGGGCTGAATCGCTACGACGGGGTCAACATTGTAAATTTTCACCACCAGGGTTTCGACTCCACTTCACTGATCAACAACCTGGTAAATGTGATCCGGGTATGCCACGACAGCTTATTGTGGATCGGAACGTACGAAGGTTTGTCGCTCTTCGATCCGCACCAGTTCACTTTTTCTTCCATCCGGAAAGAGATCAACCTGAATTTTGATCCCGATTTTGGAAATGTGTTATCGATCGACACCGGACGAAACGGCGAAATATGGATGGGGACCATTGCCAACGGCGCCTATTGCTTCAACAAAGCAAAAGGAGAATGGAACCAGTACCGGGCAGAACGGAGCAGCGGCGGAATTTGCAGCGACCTGGTCAATGCAGTGAAATGCGACAAAAAAGGAAGGGTTTGGATTGGCACACGGAACGGGCTGAGCGTTTTGGAAAACAACGGGAACATCGTGACCAACTACCATCCCAACCCCAACGATCCTTCTTCCCTTTCTGAAGAATACATCAACGCGTTTGCCGAAGACTCCGATGGTACGATGTGGATTGCCACGGTCAATATGGGACTTCAGAAAGCGGTGGAAGAGAACGGACGGATCCGCTTCGAACGGGTTGCATTTTACCGGGACTACTACAACTACAATCCTGGCTTTTCCATACTTTCGTTGCTGATTGATCGCTCGGGAAACCTCTGGATCGGGACCGAAAATGGTGGAGTGTATGTACGGGATGCCCGGTCCGGCATTTTCACACGGTATATGAACGATCCCTTCGATCCCCTTTCGATTGCAGGCAATTCGATTTACACCATCTACCAATCGGACGACGGGATTATCTGGATCGGCACGTATAACCAGGGCGTTTGTTTTTACGATCCAAACAAACTGAAGTTCGAACATTTCTTTCAAAATCCTACCCGGTCGAACTTACTGAATTGCAACATCGTTAAATACATCCGTTCCGTGGATCATCACCTGATCATCGGAACCGACGGAGGTGGACTGACCCTGATTGACCAGACACGGAACACCAAAGAACATTTTACCCGCGATGCACGCCGGAACAGCATCGGTTCCAACACCGTGATGTGCATGTGGCCCGATTTTCCCGATGGAATATGGTTGGGCACCTGGGATGCCGGCATGGATTATTTTAATCGGGAAACAAAACAATTCAGGCATTATTCGATGCTGTACGACCGGGATCAGCAACAAACGGTGGAGCATGTTACGGCTTTCCATAAGGACCAGAACAAGCGGCTTTGGATTGGCACTTTTGGTTTTGGCCTGAATTATTATTCCCCTGCCGACGACCGGATGGTGCATTTTAGCGGACGCGATGCCGGGAACTCCGCTTTCGATACCGAAAACATCCATTGCATTACCGAAACAAGCGACGGGGAGATGTACTTCGGGACCATGGACGGGCTCTATCGCTTAAACGATCCCTACGGAAATCCAAAAATTACCCGTTATCAATACCAAAGCCACGACTCACTCTCACTGAGCAACAATTTGGTGGTGACGGTTTTTGAAGACAAAAACGGGCAGATATGGGTGGGCACCATTGGCGGCGGACTGAACCTTTTTGATCGTTCATCGGAAAAGTTCCGGCGTTTCGGCGAAAAAGAAGGCCTGCCCGAAAATACCATCCGCTCCATTTTTTCCGACACCCAAAACCGGATCTGGATCTCGACCAACCTGGGAATTGCCCGCTTAAACCCCGACGACCTTTCGATCAAAGCCTTCCGAAGCAATGTAATCCAAAATGTTGGCGAATTTCTTCACGGTTCGGTAACCATCGATGCAGAGGGTTTCCTCTATTTCGGCGGAAGCAACGGTTTTATCCGCTTCCATCCCGACGCGATTGTTGAAAATCCCCACATTCCCAAGGTTTATTTTTCCGATTTCCGTCTGTTCAATCAGCCGGTGAAGGTAAACGGACGAAAGTCGCCCCTGAAACAGCACATCTCATCGACCAGCGAAATAGAACTTAATTACAATCAGTCGGTACTTTCCATCGATTTTGTTGCGCTCAATTATACCGAACCCAACCTGAACAATTACGCCTACTACCTCGAAGGGTTTGAACCGGGATGGAATTACGCCGGGCAAAACAAAACGGCCACCTATACCAACCTGAATCCCGGAAAATACACTTTTAAGGTTAAAGCATCCAACAACAACGGAATATGGAATCCCGAGCCGGCACAACTGCTAATAAAGGTCAAAGCGCCCGGATGGGCGAATTGGTGGGCCTTTTCGGGGTATATTTTCATATTGTCCTTTATTTTCTTCCTTGTTTTGAAAATGTATAAAGACCGGGCCGTTGAAAAAGAGCAGATACGTACCGAGCGAATCCAACATCTTCACATACAAGAATTAAAAGATCGGAAACTTCAATTTTTTACCAACCTGTCGCACGAAATCCGTACGCCTCTTTCCCTAATCATTTCGCCCCTCGAAGAGGTGCTCGATGCTCCGGGAATGAAAGAAGAGATCCGAAAAAAGATACGTTATGCAGCCAATAATTCCCGGTTTTTACTAAAGTTGGTCAATCAGTTGCTCGACATCCGCAAACTCGACAACCAAAAAATGGAATTGCTGTTGAGCCGGGTGGATCTTAACGAACTGGCCACACAAATCATCAACCTTCACAGTCTTCGGGCCGACGAAAAGCAAATTGAACTGATTTTGGAACCGCTTACTTCCGAGAAGGAATTCTATGTTGATGTCGACAAAATTGAAAAGATCCTGCACAACCTGTTGTCGAACGCCGTCAAATTTTCGCCCGAAAAAAGCCTGGTTATTGTCCGGCTCAGCGATAAAAAATTCCCCGGGATGCTCACAATGGAAGTCATTGACCACGGTCCCGGAATCGAGCCCGATCAAATCCCGCTCATTTTCGAGCGCTTCTACCAGGGAAAATTGGCCCTCAACCGGGGAGGAACCGGAATTGGCCTGGCCTTAT
>DAIMEA010000107.1:0-10684 GCA_036725585.1 Prolixibacteraceae bacterium
CAACACGACAACACGACAACACGATAATACGACAATACGACAACACGATAACACGACAATCCCGACGTACGTCGGGAACAACAATGACAACAATGACAACCACATCGATCTACACCTCCCATCCCCCCTGATTTTTTTTCGGTGAAATAACTAAGAAGTTAGTTGTGCAACGATAAAAATAGTTGTAGTTTTACTCCTGCGACAATGACAAATGAATACAACACGATAGAAATGAAAGAACTGACCAAAGCGGAAGAACAGATCATGCAGATTCTCTGGAAGCTGGAAGAGGCTTTTGTGAACGACATCATCGACCGTATGCCGGAACCCCGGCCTGCGTACAACACGGTTTCGACCATTGTGCGTATATTGGAGCGCAAGGGTTTTGTCGACCATAAAGCCTACGGAAAAACGCACCAGTATTTCCCGCTTATCAGTAAAACCGATTATACCCGTCAGTTCATGAAAAGTTTCATGCGTAATTACTTTGGAAATTCGTTTCGTGATATGGTTTCCTTTTTTGCCAAAGAGGACAACATGTCGGTTCAGGAAATGGAAGCTTTGATGGAAGAGGTGAAACGCGAATTAGAAAACGAAGCCTGATGGAAGCTTATTTTAATTATACTATTGAGTCGGCCATTAGCCTGGGTATTTTCACCCTGGCGTATGTATTGTTGCTCCGGAAAGAGGTTCTGTTAAAGGCCAGCCGGTTCTTCCTCCTGTTCGCGGTTCTTTTTTCCACGGTTTTGCCCTTCCTGTCTATTCCATTTCCTTCAGAAAAACAAGCGGTTGAAGTGTCCGAACGGATCATCGAAACCACCCCGGACGAAAGCAATATGCTCGAAGCCATTACAGTATATGCTTCCGGCATTCCGGCAAAAGTGGGCAAAGCGATCGTATCGGTAAAACCTTCGCTGTGGTTTTATGGAATGGGCGCCGTTCTGGCATTATTTTTCATCTTTTCGGGTATTTTTCAGCTTTTTACAATGATTGCCCGAAACCGGAGTTTCCGCTTGAAACAAGCCCGTCTGGTAATCACCCGGAACGACATAACACCCTATTCGTTTTTTCATTTCATTTTCATAAGTCGCGATCTTCCGGAACAAGAAAACTGGAAAGCCATGGTGAAACACGAACTGGAGCATGTTCGGCAGGGACATTCCTTCGATGTGCTTCTGATCGATTTCATGATGGTTTTTCAGTGGTTTAATCCGTTTTACTGGATCATTCGCCGCATGGTGCGCGAAAACCATGAATTTCTGGCCGACCGGGCTGTGTTGCAGAACGGGATCATCAGTCCCGGGCGCTATAAAGCCCTCTTGCTTGCACAGGCTGTGGGCGGCCGGCTACTCATGACCAGCAATTTTTTCAATGTGAAAACCATTCAAAAACGATTTAAAATGATGACCAATAATAAAACCAGAAAATACAGTTTTCTGAAATACTCCCTTGGGGTAATGGCGGCCGGAATGGTCTCCCTGTGCTTTGCCGCAGGCAATCCTTCGCCCGAAGTCAATAAAATGCTAATATTCAAGGGAGAAGTTTCTTCGAAGGACGCTTTGCGCGAAGCGAAAGTGGAACATGTTACGGTGGTGGAAGCCGATGCTTCGGTTGCCCGCGCCCTGTATCCCGATTTAAAAGAAAATCTTCCGGACGAAAAGGTCCGGATGGCTTTCGAGCCCGGAGACCCAAAGCATGAGGTAGCCGTTCGGGCAATTGAACCTGCTAAAGGAGGCGGGGATTCCATCATGGGCTGGAAAATTTGGATAACACCCGAACAGTTCCTGTCGATTCATCCAGAGATTAATAAAGATGATTTTAAGACCGATGGAAAGGTAATGCTGGCGATTGACGAGAAAAATCCGAAGGACATGGAAAAGGCAAAGAAACTTAATCTTGTTCTTGATCCGGAGAAAAGAGAACGTTTAAAAGAACGGGAAATCACCCGGGTCGCCGATGATGTTTATGTAATGGTGGAAGACATGCCCGAATTTCCGGGTGGCCCCGAAGCTTTGCGAAAGTACCTGGCCGACAATCTTAAATACCCGGTCATTGCTGCAGAAAAGGGTATCCAGGGAAAGGTTTATGTCATGTTTGTTGTGAACGAAGTGGGCAAAATTGAAGATGCACGGGTCGTTCGCGGCATAGATCCTTCCCTCGACAATGAGGCCCTGCGGATTATCAACTCCAGTTCCATGCCCGCCTGGAAACCCGGCATGCAAAGGGGAAAGGCGGTTAAAGTAAGTTACACGGTTCCCTTCAATTTTCAACTAAACAATGAAAAGGCCGAGCCCAAAAAGATCGACGAAACAGTGGTGGTCGGACATAAGTGGGAAACGATGCCCATACAGTACCCCGACAGTGTGTATAACGAATGCGACGAAATGCCGCTTTTCCAGGGAGGTGTCCTGGATGTTCGAAAATACATAGCCGAAAACATCCTTTATCCGGTGGAAGCAAAAAAATACGGCATACAGGGAAAAGTGTATGTCAGCTTTGTGGTAGCAAAAGATGGAGCGGTCGAAAGGGTGCAGATATCCCGGAGTGTTTATCCGGCCCTCGATAACGAAGCCATCCGGGTGGTGACCTCCATGCCCAAATGGAAACCCGGAACCAAAGCAGGAAACCCGGTGAGTGTGCAGTATACCCTTCCTGTGAATTTTCAGTTGCAGTAAATTTTGAACCGCAAAGACGCAAAGGCGCAAGGGCGCAGAGTTTTTTGAACCGCAAAGGCGCAAAGGGGCAGAGAAATACATACATTAGCGTTTTGAAATTTTATCCGTATCATCCGCGTTTGAAAATCAGCGTCATCCGCGTTCCATATTCGTAAAGTTAAGGAGGGATGCTCCATATTGAAAGGGTTGAAAGGGACAAAGGGACAAAGCAACAAAGCAAGGGGAGGGTATTTAAATTCTTTGCGTCTTTGCGGTTAATTTGATAAAGAAACCTCTCTGCGCCTTAGCGTCTTAGCGGTTTTAAAAACACATCTTATGATGAAACTCATTTTCATTCTTTCGTTTCTCCTGGGAACAACTCTGGCTCCCCTGTTTGCCCAGTCGCGCCTGGAGAAATTATTCGACCAGGGCGATTATGATGGGGCAATCCAACTTTTTCTGCATAAAGAAAAGGAGGGGAAGGCCGTAGCGGCCGATTATCGCGTAGCGGCCCGGGTTTTTGCCCTGCAGTTCAATTATACTTCTGCAATGGAAGGATTTCGCCGGGCCTTGCAGTTCGATTCGCTCGATGCGCTTTCCCGCGAAGGACTGGCCGATGCCCAGGTTAGCCTGGGGCTCAAAAAGGAAGCCTTCGATCATTATTCCCTGCTTTTATTGTCCGACTCGCTGAACCGGAACCTTCGGGCGAAGCAGGCTGCCCTTTTGATGGATTTCGACCGCTATGCCGAAGCCGAAGAAGCCTACGAAACATTGTATCAGACCGATTCGACCATGGTCTTTTTCCTGCGTCGTTTGGCCATTGCCCGTTACAAACAAAAAAAGTACGGACAGGTTCTTGCTTTGCTGCACGGGAACAAAGCCGTTCAGACCCACGATCTGGAACTGCACATGATTGTGGCCGATTGCTTCTACCGCCTGAACAACAACCACGAGGCCATCAACCGCCTGCAGTCGATCCTGCAGGTCGATTCGCTCTATGCACCGGCTTTGTCGAAACTGGGCTACATTCATTTTTCAGCCTACCGCAATTACGAAGAAGCCATTGTTTGTTACCGGACCCTAAACCGAATCGAAAAATATTCCGATCCTTTTCACCTGAAGAACCTGGGCATTTGTGAATACTTTACCGGGAACCATGAATATGCAGGTATCCTGCTCGATTCCCTTGCCGATGAACTGAACGATGATCCGATTATCCCTTTTTATGCCGGACTGTCGTACAAAAAAACGGGCGATACCGATAATGCCCTCCGTTGCCTGGAACGTGCTGTCGCTGTGGTTATCCCGTCGTACACCGCCGATATTTATCACCATCTGGGCCGGGCTTATGCCGCCAAACGGATGTTCGACAAAGCCATTGAAACTTATCAGAAAGCGCGGGAATACGATCCCAATAATTTTCAGGTTCTCTTCGACATTGCGGTTACGTATGAAGAATGGAACCGGAACCAGATCATGGCACTCCCGTTTTACCAGCAATTCATCAGCGAGTGTATGAATCCGCGATCGGTCGACCTGGATTATGCGAAGAACAGGGTGGAAAAGATCAAGGAAGAGCTTTTTTTTGAAGGGCACTAAGCCTTTTTTGCTGAAGGTCGAATCTCAGGCGGTCATGGCCTTTACCCATCCACTGGTGCGAAGACTGAACGAGAAGGTGCTTCCTTTATTTTTCCCGGCGGATGTCACACGTACCTCGCCATCCATTTCTCCGACCAGTTTTTTTACCAGCGACAGTCCCAGTCCCGAAGAAGCTTCGCCCGCTGTGGGCCGTGCGCTTAGTTTGGTATACGAGCCAAAGGCCTTCCGAAGGTCGTCGGGCGACATGCCCAATCCCTCATCTTTCACGTAAAAGCGGATATGTTCTTTTTCCGTTTCGTGGTAAATGGTAATGGTCGAATTGGGACGGGAATACTTTATGGCATTGCTCAGCAAGTTGGAAAGTACCGTGTCGAGCGCTTCCTTATCGAATAATGCATTGGGAATGGATGCCGGGACATTCAGCGCAATTTTCAGATTTTTATCGATGGCCAGGATCTGATGTTTTTTGATTACCTCGATCAGGCTGTAAAACACATTCCCCGATTGCAGGCGCTCAATGCCGATTCCCCGTTCCAGGCGGGAATTGTCGAGAATGCAGCATATCCGGTCGAGCATCGATAGGGTTGTTTTGCGGATCGAACGAATCATTTCCCGATAGGGCGCTTTCACTTCGGTCAGCTCGTTATCGAGCACTTCGGCGAGCATGTTCACCGAAGCAGCCGGTGAACGCAAATCGTGCACCACATTGGCAATGTAACTATGGATGTTTTCGTGTTTTCGCTCCCATTCGGCTATGCGTTTGTGGAGTCGATTGTTCAGACTGATAACCCGGGCCGTGAGCGATCCGATGGTCACACCCGACAGAGCGGCAAATAAATACAATCCCAGCGACAGGCTTTTTTGCATACTGGCCGGGATAAGAAGGAAAACGGCAAGAGCCAGAAAGAGAATGACCAGGGCATTGATGCCCACGTAGAATATAATTCTCCATCTTCCTTCTACCGGGATGTGAATGCTGTTCATGCGATTCTTTTTTTAGGTGGTGCTTAACTTCAATAGTTTATTCCCAAAACAAGGAAAAGGTTACCTGTTTTTTTTCATTTTTTTTATTTTTTGCTTTTCCTCAAACAATGTCCGCAGGCATCTGTTCTTTATTGAGAATTATAAGACAAATTCATCCTTAATTAAGCTGTTTTTTGTATGTATTTGGAAGACACGGAAATTTCCTCATTATTAACGCTCAAAACCGATGAACTTTTGCACGATTATTTTCTTGCATCACTGAGCCGTCAACTGACGCTTTTGGGTAGGAAGGAAGTACACAGTGGGCGTGCTCATTTTGGCATTTTTGGCGATGGGAAGGAAATTGCCCAACTGGCTTTAGCCAAAACCTTTCGAAAAGGCGATTGGCGTTCGGGCTATTACCGGGATCAAACCTTTATGCTTGCGCTTGGTTTGTTGCAACCCGAAGAATTTTTTGCCATGATTTACGGAGAAACCGATCCCGAATTGAATCCGTCGACCGGGGGGAGAAACTTCAACAACCATTTTACCAGTCCGAACATAGGCGCGGATGGGGTATTGCTGCCTTTGAACGAATTATATAACATGGCATCGGATATTTCGCCCACTGCCGGACAGATGCCCCGTTTGCTGGGTCTTGCCCAGGCTTCCAAACTGCTTCGTGATGCCCCCGAAGATTTTTTATCATTGCGAAAAATCCATACCGGTAACGAAGTGGCTTTTGGCACCATTGGCGATGCTGCCACTTCGGGGGGCTTGTTCTTCGAAACCGTGAATGCCGCCTGTGTTTTGCAGGTTCCGGTGGCCATTACGGTTTTCGACGATGGCTATGGCATCAGTGTTCCCGTTGAGCAACAAACGGCCAAAGCCAGTATCTCGAAAGCGCTCGAAGGTTTTCGTCAAAACGGCATGGACCGGGGGATGCTCATTTATCGTTGTCGGGGCTGGGATTACCCGGCCCTGTTGGCTACCTTCCGGAAGGGAATTGATGCCTGCCGGATCCGGCATGTCCCCGTTCTCTTTCATATCGACGAATTGACCCAGCCCACCGGCCATTCCACATCGGGGTCGCATGAACGGTACAAAAGCCCGGAACGGCTCGAATGGGAAAAACGAATGGACGGTTTGGTGAAATTTCGGGAATACCTTTTATACAAGGGAATAGCCAGTGACGCAACTCTTGTATCGATCGAAAAACGGGCAAAAGAACGGGCACGACAAGCGCGCGACAAGGCATGGGATCGCTTTCGCCTTGCGTTATCCTCCGAAGCCCAATCGCTGAAAAATATTTTGGATGAACTGCTCCAAAAGCATCCCGGCCAGGAACATTGGCGCAACGAATGGGTGGCTTTGCAACAAAGGGTTTTTCCAACCCGGCGTTCGCTGCTTCGTTTGGCCAAACACATCCATTACGATGTACAGAGCCATTCCGGAAACGACAGCGAAACCGTGGCTTTAAAACATTGGATTGATGCTTATTCGGAGCGGGCACGTGGGTTTTACAACCGGCAGCTTTATCGCGAAGGAAGCGATTCGGCCCTGGCAGTTCAGGGATTGGCCCCCGAGTATAACGAGGGTGCCGGGGAAGCGAACGGATCGGAAATTCTGAACCGGAATTTCGATGCCTTGTTTTCCCGTTTCTCCAACCTGATCACCTTTGGGGAAGACACCGGAAAACTGGGCGATGTGAACCAGGGAATGAAAGGGCTTCAGAAAAAATATGGAGCAACGCGGGTTTTCGACACCGGTATCCGGGAAGCGACGATCATAGGGCAGGGAATTGGTTTGGCCCTGAGGGGTTTTCGGCCCATTGCCGAAATACAGTATCTCGATTATCTGATTGAAGCCCTGCCTACCCTCAGCGACGACCTGGCGACGCTTCAATACCGTACCCTGGGAAAACAGGCGGCTCCGTTGATCATTCGTACCCGGGGACATCAGCTTCAGGGAATCTGGCACGCCGGATCGCCCATGTCGATGTTGCTCGGGTCGTTGCGGGGGATCTACCTTTGTGTGCCCCGCGATATGACCCGTGCAGCGGGTTTCTACAACACTCTGCTCGAGTCCAACGATCCAGCCCTGGTGATCGAACCGCTCAAAGGATATAACTGTAAAGAACCGATTCCCGCCAATCCGGGCCGGTTCCGGATTCCCCTGGGAATACCCGAAATTGTTACCCCGGGCGACGATCTTACGCTTGTTACCTACGGATGGAACGTGCATCACGCGCAGAAAGCAGCTTTGTTTGTGCAAAAATACGGGGTGTCGATCGAGGTGATCGATGTGCAAACCCTGCTCCCTTTCGATCGCCTGCATTCCCTTCGTCAGTCGGTGAAAAAGACGAACAGGATCCTCTTTGTCGATGAAGATGTTTCGGGCGGAGCCACTGCTTTTATGCTCCAGAAAACGATCGACGAACAAAAGATCTTCGATTTTCTCGAAACGGCTCCCCGCACTCTGTCGGCAACAGACCACCGGCCGGCTTACGGAATCGACGGGGAATATTTCTCCAAACCCAATGTGGA
Source organism: Prolixibacteraceae bacterium (assembly GCA_036725585.1). Classification (GTDB taxonomy): domain Bacteria; phylum Bacteroidota; class Bacteroidia; order Bacteroidales; family Prolixibacteraceae; genus DAIMEA01. The sequence goes on from DAIMEA010000107.1 coordinate 7,763, forward strand.
AGAGATCGTCGAATCGGTCATGGAAATGATGCACGAGGTGAATCCAAAGCGATTTCCAAAATTCAGCTAAGAACCGGTTCTCTCTGAAACTTTCATTACTTTTGTCCCCGATATACAATGACCAGATGGTTCGAATTGGAAAAACAAGCACGCTGGAAATCGTGAAATTTACGGAGTCGGGCGCCTACCTCGATGGCGGCCCTTACGGGGAGATTTTACTGCCCAAACGATATGTGCAGGAACAACATACCGCGGGCGACGAATTGGAGGTATTTGTCTATTTTGATTCGGAAGACAGGCTGGTGGCAACGACCGAACAACCTCTTGCCCGGGTGGGCGAATGCGCTTTTCTCGAAGTTGTGGATGTTGCTGCTCCGGGCGCATTTCTCGACTGGGGACTGCAAAAAAACCTATTGGTTCCCTACCGCGAACAAGCAGTGAGAATGGAAGTGGGGAAGCGCTATTTGGTAAGGGTTTATGTCGATGAGCGATCGGGACGTATCGCTGCTTCCTCCAGGATCGACCGTTTTCTGAACCAGGATCCCCTGGCCGAAAAACCCGGCGATGAAGTCGACTTGCTCATTGCCCGGAAAACGGAATTGGGATGGATGGCCGTTATTCATCATACTCATTCGGGAATTTTGTATTTCAACGAACTGTTTCAGCCCGTTGCGATCGGCGATTGTTGCAAAGGTTACATCCGGAAGATCCGGAGCGACGGGAAAATCGATCTGAGTCTTGAACGATTTGGCTACCAAAAAGTCGATGCCGTTTTGGAAAATATTCTGGACAAACTGAAAGCAAGTGGCGGCTTTTTGCCTTTTACCGATCATAGCGATCCCGAAAGCATTCAAAAGGTATTTGGGATAAGTAAAAAAACCTTCAAAAAAGCAATTGGTGCTCTCTACAAAAACCGGTTGCTTGCGATCGAAGGGGAGGGGATTCGTTTGCTGTAACCGCCTTAACCCCTGGGTAAAGAAACCCGTGCGATAAAACCGTTCGATCCACCGGAGGGGTTTCGTGGTAGAATTTTGTATCGAACGGAACGGCAGCGCGTTGTAATTTTCACATCGGCACAATAGAAAACAAAAAGCCGCGTAGCGGTGACCCAGGATTTCATACGATTAAACGATCATATCGTTTTTAGGTGTATTACAAAGAAACCTCTTTTATGTGAAAAGAAAAGCATGCGAAGAGAGCATTGAAAACCGGCGTTAGTCAAATTCTTTCTTACAAAAGATTTTTCTTTTACCGAAATGCATAAGGAGATGAGATCTTCTTTGTCACCAGGGATTTCTCTCTTCGCTGCGCTCCGTTCGAAATGACACGGAAGGGGAGGTCAATCCGAAACCTGAAATCTGAAATCTGAAAATTGAAACCCGAAACCTGAAACCTGAATTGGAGCGAAGCGGAATCGAAGATCGGCCTAGCCAAATCAACGTAGCGAAGCGGAGTTAAACCCGAAACCACCTCATTCCGGGTTCGCATATTCCCAGATCATCATCAAGGCTCGTCCATCGTGGTAGGGGCCTTTCCAGTTGTGGGCTTTTCTGCCGGTTGTGTCTTGGGGCGAAGTGTCGAGCCCGTTGTTGTAATATCCCCCGTTCCGGTGGTCGGTCAATTCCTGGTCGATGTAGCGCCACATGGCAGCAAAACCTTCGGTATACTTGTTTTCTTCAGGGAAAAACTGACTCATGAGCGCCAGGGTATGCAGGGCCTCAAACTGCGACCACCAAGTTTTTTTCACACTGATGATCTCTGTTTTTCCATCGAACAAATAGCCGCGGTCGTATATCCCGTAAAATCCGGGAGCAAAACCCTGTGCGATTGTATGGTCGGTAAGTTTTTTTGCAATGGCCAGGGTGTTGGGATCTACCTGGCCGTAAAGCGTTTTCGACGCATCGATCAACAAGTAGGCCGTTTCGATGTCGTGTCCGAAGGAAATATGATCGAAATAGGAATTTTCGAGAATGAAGGCTCTTGAAGAGTCGGCATGGTTTACAGGCTTCCAGTCTTTTTCGAAAAAGAGCCGGAGTGTTCCGTTATCGGAGGTCATGGTATCCCGGATCAGGATGAGCAGCTCTTCGAGCCGGTTTTTGATCCGGGGATCGGGCAGCACCTGAACGGCAGCGGTAAAGGCCTCTAGCAGATGGATGGAGGTATTTGGTCTTTCCAATCCGGTTCTCCCCATCCGGTTTTTTTCAGGAAAAGTGCATCCCCGGGTGTCCGGTTTTCGGGCAAGGGCTCATCGAGGATCAGGTTGAAATAACCTCCGTAGGATGGGTCATGGGCAACAGAATCGATCCAGCCAAAACTTTTCCGGATCCACTCCTTCACTTCCGGTTCGGGCCGGATCCGGGCATACTCCGAAAGGGCATAAAGGGCAAAGGCATTTCCGTAGACAAGCTTGTAGGGTGCATTCGCGGCAGAGGAGCCGGGTTCGAGATACAGGTGAAAACCTCCTTTTTTCGGGTCCCACATCGTATTTGTCAGATAATGATATCCATGATGGGCCGCTTTTTCAAAAACCGGATTATCGGGGAACAAGCGGGCTGCTCTTGCAGCCGTCCAGAGGTGGCGGGCCTGGGTGACCAGCATTCGGGTCTGGTCGGGACTTCTTGTCCAGTCGGATTCAAAATTGGTATAATAACCCCCGTTTAGAGAATCGATTACCCGGGGATACCAGGTTTCCAAATGCTGAACCAGTGCTTTTTCCAGCGCTGCCTTATCGACGCCGAGGTACTGTTTTCCTTCTGTCGAAGAACAACTGTTGAATAATAGAGGCAGGGTGAGGAGCAGGAGTATTCGCATATTATTGAATCCGATGATTTGCGATCAGCCCGTTTATAAAAAAACGGGGCCATAGGGAAAAAGTGTCGCACCATTGGCCGTGTACCCAAATCAAATTTCCGATCCGGATTA
>DAIMEA010000108.1:0-5019 GCA_036725585.1 Prolixibacteraceae bacterium
AGTTGGGTCGATAAATGATTGTACCGGACAGCGGGAGCTCCTTTCCCAAAATCGGCTTTCAGGCTGCTCAGCGAAAAATTGACATAACCTGAAGCGTACGTCTTTGTTTTGTTGGTTTCGTATTCACTAAGTTCCAGATAGCCCCGGTTAATGGTTACCTGATTAACCCAGAGAGAATTCAATCCACTAATTGTCAATGGCTCGGAACGTGCAGGAATGCTGTCGTTTTTGGGTTTTGTTAAAACCTGTATGTCGGGGTTGGAAATAAGCATCTTCTCTGTGAAAAAGTGGCCGTTCTTTAACAAGGCATTGATGTCGGCCCCGGTAAATTCAATGGAAGGGATCGATATGATGTAGGCAAGCGGTAGTGAGCGAAAGGCAGGGGCATCCACATCGGGAAAAAGGCGGGCATTGGTAAGGTAAATCCGGTTGGTGGATGTTAACAAACCAATGGCGTCGGCCGAAAGCCGGTGTACACCATCGTTCAGGGAAAATGTCTGATCGGTCAGTATCAAATCGATGTCGTCGGAATATAAAATCTTGTTCGGCCGGTTTGTGGATAACGAATCGAGCAAAAAGCCTTTCATGTCTATGTCGAAACGATTGGAAATGTCGATGGGTTTGTTTCCTTGCCGGTACTGGATCATATTGAGATTTCCCCGGTTCATGGTTAAGTGACGTATTTCAATCTTCCGGAATAAGTCTTTCACCAGGCCGTATAGATCAAGGGGTGCTTTGCTTTTTGCGATTTTTGTTTCCTTTGACTCCACATTCAGATAGGGTTCCATTATGGTAATGCCCGAAACAACTAATTCCTTTTTGAAAAAAGCGCGATGCAGATCGGCCCCTGTTAAGGTGATACGGGGGAAGTGAACATCGTAAATTTCCGTTTGGGCCGTTCGAAACAAGGAGTCGGAAAAGCTTCCGGGCTTTACCGGTAAAATTCGCAAATCGAATACTTCGGCCGTACGATTTCGGCTGGAGATGAAGCTTGAATCGATCAGTATGCGGTGAAAATCATCGGAAAGCTGTACGGCCAGATCCGAAAACCATGCTTTAAAATGATCGGCAAAAAAGATTTTGTCCGAACGGTAAAAGGTTTCATTGTCGATCGATAAATGATCAAGCTCAAAGCGAAAACGGGAACTGAAAAAGCCTCTTTTCAGTTCCGACGAGGGATCACTGTAGTGGATGCTTCCCTGTTCGATAATGGCTTTGTCGACGTAAATGCCTTTAAGGTAATCGTTGGTCTTATTTAGCAAGAGGTTTCGATTGTATCCTTCAAAACTTTTCCCTTCATTTCCGCGTAGATTGATTTGGGCTTCGGGCGACCGGACCACCAGTTCTTCCATCGGTAATATTTTGTTGTGATAGAAGGCTTTAAAGTCGATACCCTTAAAAATAATCCCTCCTGAATGGATGTCGAGTGAGGTTTCGTTTTCCGGTACACGTCCGGGGGCAAGGGGCTCAAACGATACGTTCCCGGTTGAAATCCTTCTGCTTCGGGAGTCGGCTTTCACTTTTTCCAATACAAAACGATGGATTTTGTCGGAATGAAAAATGGTATATCGTTCCAGTGAAATATTCAGATCCTCGGCCGAAAGGATGCGTTCGGGATTTTGGTATGCTCCCGAATCGATTTCCAGGTTGTAAAGTTTCAGAAACAGATTTTCCAAATGTTGTGAGGCCTCATTGCTTAAAGGAGGGTATAATTTCAGATCGGCATTTTGGATGGAAAAATGCTGAATGGATAAGTAGTTCAATTTTCCCTTCAGGAGGGGGAAAAAGTTGATCGCATTTAAGGGAGTTCCTTTTACGACTTTTCCTCCGTATTTAATTTCGAGAACCGGCTGTTCGAGCAAAACCGACTGGATATTCAGGGAGTCGGAACGGCCTACCTGGTCGAGGTTCTCGCTTTTTATTTCGACAAGGGGTACGGCAATCCGATATTGGTTTTCGTTGGAGTATGCCAGGTCGGAATGCGGTTCCAGCACTACATTTCGGGCCGTTAACCCCGAATGCAGCAGCGAAAGCGACACCTCAGCCGCTTCTACACGGTGAATCTGATCCGCCAGATCGCTCTTCAGGTTTTCAAGATTCAGGCTAATATCACCTACATCGAAGGGAAAAGATGTGTCGGTTTCTTTGATTCCTCCGATCCGGAAATCGGTAATGATGAGCTTGAGAGTAGGGGCATATTCCCGGGAAGAAAAGAGCGTATCGATCGAAAACCGGGCATTGGATACGACAATCGAATCTACCCGGATTTCACGAAACGCCGGAATTATTAGCGAATCGCCCCGCTGGATTTTGTTGGAAGCGAAGAGTTCCAGATCCATTTTTCGATGGGTGTTGAGCTCTAAAACCGGCTCATCGATCCATAATTTCCGGGCATGGATTTTTTTATGAAAAATCAAAGGCAAGAGCCGGATTCCCCTTAGTTCAAAGGTTTGGGCACCCGCTTTCTCGATTTGCCGGGTTGAATCGGCAGGTATCCCCGAATCCCGATGATAGAGGACTTCATTAAATGTGAACGATCTTCTTAGAAAATTTACTCGAACGTCTTCAATTTCGAGGAGATAATTGTATTCCGATGATTCAGAAACAGTCCGGGTCAGGTATTTTTTTACCGGTTCTTCGGCAAAAAAGAAAAGGAATGCCAGGAAAACCATGAACAGAAAAAAGCATGCAAAGAATATACGCAACAAAATATTTTTTCTGTGATTCCCTGTTTGTTTGCCAGTCATATCGAAATGCAGTTTCGCCTGCAAATTAATAAACCCTGAGGAATATCGAACGTTCTCCTGATCTTTTTTTCAAAACCTGGAATTGAGAGGGTCCTTTGGAAAGAAGACAACAGAGGGCAGCGGGTGTTTCACTTTTTTTCTTAGCTTTAGGCACGAAACAAGTATTAAAAAACCAATCGAAATGAAACGAATTCTCTTTATGCTCTCGCTCACCGGAATCGTCCTTGCCGGATATACACAGGAAAATGGAAAAGAGGGAAAAGTGAAGACCGGATGGAATTTTGGGGCTTTGCCTACCATAACCTATAACACCGATCTTGGCTTTCAGTACGGAGCTTTGGTCAATTTCTTTTATTATGGCGATGGCACTGTTTATCCCAAGTACCTGCACAACATATATGTAGAAGCGTCGCAGTTTACAAAGGGAAGCGCCATCTACCGGATTTCGTATGACTCGGAGTACCTGATCCCGGGCATACGGGTTACCTCCGACCTGGCTTACCTGCCCGACGATGCATTTGACTTTTATGGCTTTAACGGTTTTGAAGCCCGATATAATGCTCTTTGGGAAGAATCGAAAAATGGAAATACGCTCTATAAAACCCGAATGTTTTATAAGTATAAAAACCAAAATTTCCGTTTTAAAACCGACATCCAGTTTCCCATTGCCGGTGAATCCCTCCTCGGATTGGTTGGGTTTAATGCACAATATTATCAGTTAGCTACGGTTGATATCGCAAAATTCAACAAGGGAAAGGAAGAGAACGATCCAACGCGCCTTCCGGCTGTTCCCACATTGTTCGACGAGTACATTTCGGCCGGCCTTATTTCTGCCGACGAAGCCAATGGCGGTTTTGTCCCTCTCTTAAAAGCCGGAGTGGTATACGATTCGCGCGATAATGAACCCAATCCGATGAAGGGGATCTGGACCGAAGCCTTTTTGTTTGGTGCTCCCGGCTTTCTGGGAGCCGAAAGCGGATTTGCTAAACTAAACATCACCCATCGACAGTATTTTACCCTGGTGAAACGCGATCTTTCGTTTGCCTACCAGATTGCCTACCAGGGTACTCTTTTCGGTGAAACACCCTTCTATTATCAAACCCAGATTGAAACTTCGCTGATGAAGGATCAGCTTGGGATCGGGGGAAGTAAAACCGTGCGCGGGATCAACCGGAACAGGGTGGTTTCCGATGGTTTTGTTTACGCGAACATCGAATTGCGTTGGAAAGTAGTGCACTTCCGTTTTATCAACCAGAATTTCTACATCGGTTTGAATGGTTTCATGGATGCCGGACAGGTAGTTCAGAAAATGGACATCCGAAGCAAGGTGGAGCAAACCGACTATTTTGCCAATCCGTCGGACTACTTTGATTTTGAGAAACCGGAAAAACCACATATTGCCTATGGTGCCGGCTTACGTATCGTGATGAACGAGAACTTTGTTATTTCCTGTGATTACGGACAGGCAGTCGACCCGCAGGATGGAACTTCCGAATTGTACATCGGGCTAAACTATCTTTTTTAATCAACCATTTGCACTATTGAACGCAGCGTTTTTGTTAAATGACACCAGAGAACGCAGAGTTTTCTATTCATTTACATAAGTGAGAGCCAAGGGTGATGGATGTTATCAGAACCAGGTGGACAATTTCTTCAGGAATTTTTTAAAAACCCATATAGTCAAACTAAAAACAAAAATGTATGAAAAACGATCAGTTAAATCATTTGTCGGGTATTATTCTTGATGCCTGCATTGATGTGCATATGCAACTTGGTCCCGGATTGCTGGAGTCGGTGTACGAATATTGCCTTTGCAAAGAACTTAGGAACAGAAGTGTAAAAGCAATCCGGCAAGTTCCCATCCCCATTTTTTACAAGGGTGAAAAAATTGAAATGGGCTTTAGAGCCGACATTCTTGTGGAAGAAGAAGTAATCATAGAATTGAAGGCTCTGCGCGAAGTGGAAGATATTCACCGCGCGCAGGTAATTACATATTTGAAAGTGACGGGTAAAAAACTGGGATTGTTGATCAATTTTGATGTGAAAAAAATTGTATCCGGTTTTGAGCGATTCGTTAACAAAATTGATGAAGATTGAAGAAAAAACCAGAAATCCAGCGGAAAAGGGATTTTCAAATGAAAACACCAGAGGCCGCAGAGTAGAGTCCTAACTGAATACCAAATTTCCTCTCTGCGTTCTCTGGTGTTTAAAAAATATTCTCTGCGTTCTCTGGTGTTTAAAAAATATTCTCTGCGTTCTCTGGTGTTTAAAA
>DAIMEA010000108.1:5119-10578 GCA_036725585.1 Prolixibacteraceae bacterium
AATTATTCTCTGCGTTCTCAGGCCTTAGCATCAGAAATGAATTTCCATTTCCATTTCTACGCTAACAGCTTTTCCCCTTTGTTTCCCGGGATTCCATGCAGGCATCGATTTCACAATATCGGAAGCAGCTTTTTTAATCTTGGCCGAAGTACCTTCTTTGACCAAAATATAATCGATACTTCCATTGGCCAATACCGTGAATCCAATAAGTGCCGTACCCTTTTCCCCGGCGTTGGCCGTGGCTTTAACCAGGTATTCCTGAAGTGCTTTTTCACCGCCTTTAAATTCAGGCATGTCTTCAACCACAATGAATACTTCTTCGTTGGGGTTGAAAAAATTTTGGGGCTTGGTGGTAATCTCAATTACTCCGTTTTCTCCTTTTGGACCATAAGCTTTGGTTGCGCTTTCATCTTTGATTACCGATATTGAATGAATGGTTTCCGGGTCAATTTCAGAAATGTCGCCTTTATGAATTTTGCCGTCAACAACAATCAAAGGAGCTTTGCCATCCTTACCTTTAATATCAAAAACGGTTGGAGGCGGTGGAGGCGGAGCAGTATTTGTTTCAACCACCTTTAACGACGGGTTGATCCGGTACACCTGTTTCTCCATTTTAACCTTCATCTTCTTTTTGGCTTTTACCTTTTGGGTTTCAAAACCTACAAACGAAAAGACGATTTCAGCATCGGGACGGACCCCCTCAAGCGAGAATTCCCCGTCTACGTTGCTAACGGTCCCAACATTGGTATGGGCAACAATAACCGAAGTGCCGGGCAGAACATTTCCCTCTTCATCCACAATTTTTCCTCTGATTTTCAGGTGATCGGCCTTTTTGTCTTTTACCTCCATCATGAGAATGACCCCATTTCCAGAATCTTCAAGGCAATTGACAAAGCGATAACCTTCTTTGGAGGCTGAAATTTCGGGAACAGACGCAAAATCCAAAAAGGCAAATTCCCCGTTCGCATCCGTTCGGGTTGTATTTCCGTTCGAAGTGGAAGAAACGGAAACACCTTCCAAAGCGTTTCCCCATTGATCGAAAACCTTTCCGTTCCGGATCGATAGGTTTGCAGAAGCGTTTAGGTCCGGATTTTCTGTAGATACATAATTGGGTCGGGCAAATCCGAGCATAATAAGGGCCATAAGTGGCAGGACCAACAATAATTTCAGCCGTTTTACCGGCAACGATTTATCTTTTTTCATCATTTTTATTCTTTTTGACGAATGAAACAGAGTAAAGCTGCTGGCCAACGCGATCACCGGTTTTCCAAGCATCTGATTGATCAGAATAGCCTGGTAATTCCGGTGGGTTATATCCTTGCCGATGGCGCCCCTGTCGGCAAGGTATTCGTGGTTTTCCATCATGGCTTTACGGTAAACATGCATCAACGGATTGAACCATTGAAGCGCGCGGGCCAGCTCCAAAAGAAGCAAATCGGCCCAGTGGCATTGATCGATGTGGACTTTCTCGTGGGCAACAATCGTGTTTAAAACCAGAGGATCGCCCATACTTTTACTAACATACACGTTTCGGAAAAAGGAAAAAGGGGCGGTTTCTTTTTCCAGCCGGTAAACAACCAGACCCTTCACACGGATCCGCTCACTTCGCGAACGCAAGCGGATCAGACGAACGGTTTGGATCAAAAAACGAAAAACGAAAAACAAGATTCCCGCAAAATAGATCCATCCCAGCAGGGAATTAAGGGCCAGGGACGAATGTTGTTGTTCTTCAGTAAGCCCCTGCCGAAGAACAAGTTCCGTGCTGATTTCCGGAAATTCCCGGGCAACCGTATAGGTCAGAGGGAAAAATGGGAAAAGCAGGGAACACAGCAATCCGGCCAGTAAAAACCAGCGGTTCATCGGGTAGAACGTTTCCTTGCTCAAAAGGAAACGGTACACCACCCAAAAACCTGCCAGCCAGCAGGCCATTTGCAATAAATAGCGTCCGGTTGCTTCCATGGTCATTGATTTTCGCTTTTCTGGAGATCTTCTCTTGCTTCGTTCAGCATGGCTTCGAGTTCGTCGATGGTCAGGTCTTTCTCACGTGCAAAAAACGTGGCCATTTGCGGAAAGGAGTTATCGAAATAGTTCCTGATCAAACTGAATAGTTGCTTTTTCGAATACTCTTTTTTCGAAAGCAGGGGATAGTACACGTGTGTATTCCCTTCGGCGCGGTAGCTAAGCACGCCTTTGCTCTCGAGTACCCGTACAATGGTTGAAACGGTATTGCGCGCGGGTTTCGGATCGTCGAAACGGTCGCGGATGTCCCGGACCATCCCTTCGCCCAAATCCCATAAAATCTGCATAATTTGTTCTTCCGCTTTTGTTAGTTGCATGATCGTAAAATGTAAAGTCCGGGTCAAATATATGACTAAGAAATTAGTCGGGCAAGAAAAATGACTATTTTTTTAGTCGTTTAATCAAAATTGTTTATTTCCTTGTTCTTTCAGGCACAATCTTATTATCTGCTAAACAATGCTATATATTCACTACTGCCATGTAAGACAATAGATTACCTGTTTGTGGAAGGTCTGCCAGCCGGATCGTACGGCCGGTATCGCTATGCTGCTTGTGACAGTTTTCGATCAGGGTGTCATTCCGAATGGAGTAAAGCGGAATGAGGAATCCGTTGTAACTAGGGATTCCTCCTCTCCCGATAGGCTATCGGGATCGTCGGAATGACACGCTTTGTACAACTGTCATAGTTGCATTGTGGCGAATAATTGGGTGGAAACTACGTATCATGCGTGTATTTGAGAATTTCTTTCGGGAGGAGGGGCGGGTAGGGGGGTGAATTTTCAGTGGCTTATAAAAAGAGTACTGCAAATGATAATTGGGACAGAAGGATTGCATCCTCCTGACTGTGCCAATAAAAAAATTGTGTGCCCCTAAATTTTCACTGCATCAATTCCCTGAATAGACGATTGAATAGGTAACGTGTCGATATTGGTAGCGCCCAGTTTTGCCAGTTGGTAACGCACCATGGCCAGTGGCACTTTGCTGTCGCCGTTGGTGTCGACCTGTATGTTGTATACCGTGTAGGTTGTCCCGATGCTCATGGTGGGCTCGTCGGCAAACAGGTTGTTGGTTTCGAGGTACTTCTCGATGATTTCCCGTTTTGTATTGGGTACATTAAACGTTACCAGTACTTTATCTTCGGCGTTGATGGAGCCGTACACATTCAGCAGGAACATTTTCAACAGTTCGGCTTTTTCTTCAAACTGTTTGAGCGCGGGATTGATCCAGATACTGGTTTGGGATGTGAACACGGTTTCGAGTATTTTCAGGCCGTAGTTTTTAATGGCGCTGCCCGACTGGGTGATTTCCAGGCCCAGGTCGGCGCCACCGTTCAAAACCTTCGATTCGGTCTTTCCCCAGGTTTCATATATCAGAATTCCTTTGTCGATTTTTGCCGGGCTTTTGTATTTCTGTACCGAAAACTGACAGAATTCATCCAGTTTGTCGATTTTCCGTAGGGTTTCGCGTACCCAGTTTAAAGCCAGATAAGGCATTTCGGAAACAACGGTAATGATGTTTTGCTTCTCGGTCAGGTCGTTCAGGTACGCTTCGGTGGTATCGACCGGTGTGTCGCCTTTCACAATACCCACCAGGCGAACCCCGCCGCGGTTAAGCGGGAGTACCTTTTCCAGTTCGATTTTCGTTTGGTATTCGAGCCGGAACTCCAGAATGCGTTCTTCAATCCAGTCGTCGCCGGCTATGGCTACATCCAGTTCCTGCAGGGCAAGCTGGGAACTAAATTCCTGTGGGCGCCCGTCCCAGCCGTACAGGAAGTTGACGGTTTTGAAGGAAGTGGGTCCTCCGGATTCATAGCCCGATGTTTTAAATCCTGCATCTTCGAGCAGTTTAATCAGGTTGCCGCCGCGGGTAGGATTGGCCAGCGAACCTGCCGGCATACCAATGATCAGTTGTTTGTTTGCCATTTTCTACGCTTGTTCGATTACTTCAAGATTCCCCCGGTCGGTCAATTTGCGATAATAGCAGGAGGTGAACGGATTTCCGTTGGCTTTTTTAGCATGGCAGGCCCCTTTCCCTTCCGGGGTGACCAAAAAGAGAAAAGAGTTTTGTTCGCAGTTGATCCGTACCTCGTTAATGCGAAGCATATCGCCGCTGGTCAGTCCTTTTTTCCATAATTCATTGCGGCTGCGGCTCCAATAGGTGGCATAGCCGCTGCGCAGGGTTTCCTCCAGGGCTTCTTTGTTGATAAAGGAAAGGATCAGTACGTCTTTTGTCGTAAAATCCTGGGTAACAACGGGCAGAAGTTTTTGTCCGTCGGGGCCAAAATCGACCTGGAATTCAGTGGTATATTCCTTTGCCATGATGCGATTATCCGATTTTCATTCAGGGCGCTAAAAGTAATGAAAAATGCGAATGCGACAAAATTGAAGACAACGGGGAACGATAGAAAGCGATAGAAAACGATAGAAAGCAATTGTTTCCTCTCGTTTTCAATTGCTTTCTATTGTCTCCAAATTTTTTAAAGGAATCTTAATAAGCTCCTACAAATAAGACGCTTTTGTTGTGCAATCCCATGGCTTCACATATTTCGCCGGGGATGAGGGCGCCTTCACAGAGGTCTGTATTTTCGGGTGTCAGGCTGAAAATATTTTGATCCCATCCCTTGAAAATGGTATTCTGAATCCCTGTTTCGTGTTTGCTGGCGGTGGCAAACAGGGGTTGTATATCCGTCAACTCTTCCAGATTGGTGAGCTCTGCCATGCAGGCTTCATTATCGGCCGGACTCCAGGTAATGATCGTTTTATTTTCGGGCTCTCCCTCGTAGAGGTACAGGTTATTGTTCATGTCGGAGAGTTGAGACTGGTTCAGTCGTTCGCACATACCGGCAGGTTGCCAGACCGAAACGGCCGGGCGGGCAAGCTTTTCTTCCATGAAAAACAGGTTGTTCTTCAGTACATGATTTTCGCGCTCTTCGACGCCCGGACCAGTACGGATATGCCATCCGAAATGGTCGGCATCGTCGCCGCGGTTGTTGCGCCCAAAACTTGCGCTGCTGTTAATGTAGGTATTGTTGTATAATTCAACCCGGGCGCTGTTGAGCACAAAGGAACCCTGTTCGCAGTTCAGGAAAACATTCCCGGCGCAAACAGCATCACTCGAAATCTCGTAGAAGAAACCGCTGAAATTCGACCAGATGAAATCCTTTTCCGCAAATTTTTCTACATTCCCGATGTTTTCCACCCAGTTGTTTACAAAAACACCCTCCTTGTTGCCCACATCGTACCACAAACCGTTTGAGTTTGGCTGGTCGATAATGAGGTTGCTGCGGCATACCACCCGGTGGGTTTGGTTGAAGATTTTAACCGAAGAAGGGTAGAAGCCCGTCCAGCGTTCGATGTTGTTGTTGGCAAAAATATTTTTTTCGAGCAGCACATCCGATGAAGCCACAATGTACAAGCCTTCGGTATTGGTGTCGACGATTT
>DAIMEA010000109.1:0-10519 GCA_036725585.1 Prolixibacteraceae bacterium
CGGTGGGGCACGAAGGAGCGGGCATCGTAGAAGCCATCGGGGAGAAGGTTACCCGGGTTCAACCCGGCGACCGCATTGCCATTGAGCCGGCTGTGTCGTGTGGCTATTGCGACCAGTGCCGGGCAGGGCGACCGCATACCTGCCGGAACCAGCTTTTTCTGGGCTGTCCCGGTCAAATGGAAGGAAACCTGGCCGAATTTATCGTTATGCCCGAACAACAGTGCCTGAAACTTCAGGCGCATCAGACCATCGACGACGGAGCCACTTCCGAACCCCTGGCCATAGGTTTGTATGCTGTGAAGCAGGCAGCGCTTACGGGCCACGAAACCATCGGGATCCTGGGTTTTGGCCCCATCGGGATGAGTGTTTTTCAAATGGCGAAAGCCCGGGGAACAGAGCGAATCTTTGTTTCGGAAAAGATCGAGGAGCGGATACAGATGGCTGAAAAACAAGGCGCTCATTGGGTGGGAAACCCGCTTAGGCAGCATATCGCGCGATCGGTTTCCGAAACGGAACCTTTGTTGCTCGATGCGGTGTTCGAATGCTGCGGCCAGCAGGATGCAATGGATACGGCAATGGATCTTTTGAAGCCCGGGGGAAAACTCATGGTGGTGGGGATCCCCGAATTCGATCGGTGGAGTTTCCCCGCCGATGTTGCCCGCCGGAAGGAAATCTCGATCATCCATATCCGCCGGCAAAACCATTGCGCCGAAGAAACCCTCGAAATGCTCGCAACAGGTTCGATCGATGGCAGCGCCATGATCACCCATCGTTTTCGCTTTGATGAAGTTGCCATGGCTTTCGATCTCGTGGCCCATTATCGCGACGGGGTGATGAAGGCGATGGTGGATTTTTGATACTGGATACTGGATACTGGATACTGGATACTTGATACTTGATACTTGATACTTGATACTTGATACTGGATACTGGATACTGGATTCTGGATTCTGGATTCTGGATTCTGGATTCCGGAACCAATAACATTTTATAAGAAATAGATTATGGATAAAAAAAATGGGAGTATGGTCCCTGTGAAAATTTTGGCAAACGGAGCGAAAATCCCTGTTATTGGTCTGGGTACTTTTGGCTCCGATAATTATTCCAAAGAGCAGATTGCCCAGGCGGTAAAATATGCTGTTGAGCTGGGCTACCGGCACATCGATTGCGCATCGGTGTACGGCAACGAAAAGGAAATTGGCGCAGTTTTATCTGAACTGATCGATAAGGGAACCGTAAAGCGGGAAGAATTGTGGATTACATCGAAGGTGTGGAACGATATGCATGGAGAAGGCGATGTAATCAAGTCGTGTCAACAAACACTGGCCGACCTGCAACTCGATTACCTCGATCTCTACCTGGTGCACTGGCCGTTCCCGAATTATCATGCACCCGGCTGCGATGGCGATGCCCGAAATCCCAATTCGAAACCTTATATCCACGAAGATTATATGGTTGCCTGGCGGCAGATGGAACAACTGGTCGATGCCGGATTGGTAAACAATATTGGCACTTCGAATATGACCATCCCGAAGATGAACCTATTGCTTCGCGATGCCCGGATCCGTCCGGTAGTGAACGAAATGGAACTCCATCCGCACTTTCAGCAACCGGAATTATTTCGTTTCATGGTCGAAAACACCATCGTACCGATTGGCTATTCGCCTATTGGTTCGCCCAAACGCCCCGAACGCGACCGGACCCCCGATGATACGGTTGATATCGAAGATCCTGTTATAATGCGAATTGCAGAGCGTCTGGGCATCCATCCGGCAGTTGTATGCCTGAAATGGGGCGTGCAACGGGGCGGGGTAGTGATCCCGTTCTCGGTTACCCCATCGAAAATTCAGGCAAACCTTGAAGGCATTTTAAGCGAACCCATCACCTCTGACGAGATGGAAGCCATCGGTACAATCGATAAAAAATGCCGCCTGATTAAGGGACAGGTTTTCCTTTGGCCGGGCGCCAAAGGCTGGGAGGATTTGTGGGATTAAGAACCCCCAACCCCCTAAAGGGGGCTTTAGGCGCTACCCGGTATGCAATGTTACCCCCAACCCCCTAAAGGGGGCTTCAGGCGGTACTTGGTTTTTTAAAAAGTTTTATTCATAAAGAAGGATGAAAGGCAAGAAGGAATATGTAGGGAACCTAACGTCATATTTCGATTTCGAAGTATCTTCAGATGAGCGTGCAAGAGGGAAAAATATGTTTTATGGAGCACCTCCTGTTTTGTTTGTATTGGCCAAAAAGTTAAGAGACAAACCCACGGAAGCTGAAGAATTTTTATGGAAGCAACTTTCAAATAGAAAGCTCGGTGTACGATTCAAACGGCAACATCCGATATTGTATTTTATTGCCGACTTTTATTGCCATAAAGCACGATTGATAATTGAAGTGGATGGTGGTTATCACAAAATTCCATACCAATATGAATATGATCGTAATCGTGATTCTGAGTTAAAAGAACTTGGTTTGAAAGTGATCCGTTTTTCAAATGAACAAGTCCTCTTTGATATAAATAATACCTTGCAAAATATTGAAAAAGAATTAGAAACATCTAAGCCAATAAATAATGAACGAAAGTAACAAACATGCAGAATCCAAAAAGTCCCCTTTAGGGGATTTAGGGGTCATGAAAGCAGCTTACCTCCCCGGTAACAGCACTGTAGTAATAAAAGAAGTGGATATTCCGGTGCCCGGGCATGGCCAGGTTTTGGTAAAAACCAAATCGTCGACGATTTGCGGAAGCGATATCCGGGCGATCTACCGCGAACACCTGGGCAAAGGTCCCGAGGCGTATCAGAACAAAATTGCCGGACACGAACCCTGCGGGCAGATTGTTCAATGCGGTCCCGGTATGCGGAGGTTTAAAGAAGGCGACCGGGTTATTCTCTACCATATTTCCGGTTGCGGTGTATGCAACGACTGCCGCAGAGGGTACATGATTTCGTGCACCAGTCCGCTTCGGGCCGCCTATGGCTGGCAACGCGACGGGGGCATGGCGCCCTATATCCTGGCCGACGAAAAAGATTGTGTTTTGCTTCCCGATGAACTCACCTACACCGATGGGGCACAGGTTGCCTGTGGTTTTGGCACCGTTTACGAAGGACTGGAGAAAATTGGCGTGTGTGGAAACGATCAGGTACTTGTTGTGGGTCTCGGCCCGGTTGGGCTGGCAGCCCTGATGCTGGCCAAAGCCATGGGAGCAACCCGGCTGGTTGGTGTCGATACCGTACCCGAGCGTTGCGAAATTGCCAAAAAACTGGGCCTGGCCGATGAGGTATTTGTTTCGGGTGCCGATACTCTGGCAAAAGTTATAGCCGTTTCGGATGGCGCTAAGGGTTTTGAACGAACCGTCGATTGTTCCGGTCATACTTTAGGCCGCCAGTTAGCCATTCGGGCTACCCGGCAATGGGGCAAAATGGTGATGATCGGGGAGGGCGGTACCGTGGAATTCAATCCCAGTCCCGATATCATTCACGACCAGATAACTATTTACGGATCGTGGGTCACCAACATCTGGCGTATGGAAGAACTGGTAGAGCGCCTGGTTCGCTGGGGCATTCATCCCGAAGACCTGGTCACCCATCGTTTTACCCTTGGGGAAGTCGACAAAGCCTATTCCCTGATGAATGAAGGTCGATGCGGGAAAGTGGCCGTGGTGTTTGACGAAGAAATCCGCTAGCTTCTCTAATGAAACAAACATGCTTTTGCCCGTAGTTTCTGTATGTTATTCCATAACCGGGAGAGGGATTCGGTTTTTTCCGGTAAAGAAGTACCTTTGATCATCAAACCGAAGAAACGATGAAACAGAAAGTCGTGATCGTAACGGGCGCTTCCTCCGGAATTGGAAGGGCACTGGTGTACCGTTTTGCAGCCGAGGGCTCAAAGGTGGTAATGGCGGCCCGTACTCCGGAAATACTGGATGAGCTGGTCCGGGAGCTCGGTGCGGACAAGGTCTTATCTGTTCCAACCGATGTGACGGATGAAACCCAATGCAGGCTTCTGATCGAAAAGAGTGTTGAGGCGTTTGGCCGCATCGATGTGCTGGTGAACAATGCCGGCATATCGATGCGGGCGGCCTTTGCCTCGTGCGATACGGCTGTTCTGAAACGGTTGATGGAGGTCAATTTTTGGGGAACGGTTTATTGCACCCAATATGCCTTGCCGTATATTCTGAATAGCAGGGGCTCTGTTGTGGGGGTAATTTCCATCGCCGGTTATATCGGACTTCCCGGACGAACAGGCTATTCTGCGTCAAAATTTGCTGTCCGGGGTTTTCTCGATGCCCTTCGGACCGAGCATCTTGCCCAAAAACTCCATGTTCTGGTCGCTGCCCCGGGTTTTGTCGCATCCCGGGTTCGGGAGAATGCCCTCACAGCGAGCGGAAGGCCTCAGGGCGAAACGCCCCGCGATGAGAAAAGGATGATGAGCGCCGAACGTTGCGCATTCCTGATTTATCGGGCGTTGCGAAAACAAAAGAGTGAACTCATCATGAGTTTTACGGAAGGAAAACTGGCCGTTTTTTTATCGAAGTTCCTGCCCCGGTGGGTGGCAAAATTGAATTACCGGATGATGGTGCGGGAACCGGGTTGTCCCTTTGCACCTGGTTCATCGGAATATTTTAAATAGGCGGATTGCCGGCGATGAGTACATAAAGGGTCGATAGAAGCACCAAAAGCATAATCAGCGAACCGGAAATTTTGTTAAACCACCACAAAATCCGCAGATTGAACTTGTGCCGGAAAAAATTGATGGATGCCGTCAGGATCAGCCACCAGGTAGAGGCCCCCATCAGAAAGCCGGGAAGAAAGGAGAGCGGATGAGCGAGATCGTTCAGGTTAAAAACCACCTTTGTTCCGGCAAAAATACCGATATAGGCAAGTACCACCAGGGGATTCGATAAGGCCACCAGAATGGCTGTCAGAAATGACTGATAGGGATTGGTGCCTTTACGCCGGATCTTCCGGATGGCTTCCAACGGGTGGGAACGAAAAATGCTCAGCCCCAGAAAAAAGAGGATCACCGCCCCGATAATCTGAATCAACAACTGGTAGGTTCTCAGGAAGGCAATGATGTACGAGAGACTGAATGAGGCAATCACCGCCCAAAAGGTATCGGTGAGGGCAACTCCGATTCCGGAAAAAAAGCCCGAGCGGAAATCACGGTTTGCCGTTCGTTGAATGACCAAAACAGCCATCGGACCAACCGGAACCGAAACCAGAAAACCAATCAGAAAACCTTTCAGAAACCAGTGTATCAACATCGATGCGCTAATTTTTGCCCAAAGATAAGGGTTCTTTTGAGAAATAATCCGTTTTTCCACGTGCCCCCAACTCATTTTTGACGGGTTCCCATGCAATTCTGAATACGCTCCTGCGTTTATTTTCTTTGAAGTATTATTTTTGCACCCGATGAAGATTTTTCGAACCATCCTGCTGACAGTGGCTTTGTTTGCCTCCTTTTTCGACCTGTCGGGTCAAATCACCAATGCCACTCTTTATGGAGTCGTTACCGGAGATAATGGAGAACCCGTCGACATGGTCAATGTCTCCCTTCGGAATTATCCTTTTGGAACGACCACCAACCCCGATGGCGAATACCTGTTGCGGATCCCTTCCGGGCGGGATGTAGTGGTTGTTTTTTCCAGCATCGGATTCGAGAGCGTTGAAGAAACCCTGCATACAGAATCGGAGGCTTCCATCGAAATGAATGTGCAATTAAAACAACGCTCGGAAGAAATCGACGAAATCGTCATTGCCCGTCAACGGCAAACATCGGGCAACATTGTCCGGATCAATCCCCGAACCACCACCGTGATGGCCGATGTGGGCCTGGGCAGTGTGGAAGGCATCATCAAAACCCTTCCCGGTGTGAATGCCAGCAATGAATTGAGCAGCCAGTATTCGGTACGGGGCGGAAACTTCGACGAAAACCTGGTTTATGTGAACGATATCGAAGTGTACCGTCCGTACCTGATTCGTTCCGGTCAGCAGGAAGGACTCAGCTTTGTTAATTCCGACATGGTGTCGTCCATCGAATTCTCGGCCGGAGGTTTCGATGCCCAATACGGGGATAAGATGTCGTCGGTACTCGATATTCAATACAACCGGCCTTCGCGGTTTAGCGCTTCGGCCGATGTCAGTTTACTGGGGGCCAAAGCACACATCGAGAACATCAGTCGCGACCAGCGCTTTACGTATAACATGGGCGTGCGATACAAAACTTTTGGTTATCTGCTTGGAACCCTTGAGGACAAAGGGGAGTATACGCCCACCTTTCTCGATTACCAGGGCTATTTTACCTATGCCCTGTCGAAAAAATGGGATGTTGGATTTTTGGGTACGGCTTCGTATAACCGGTACCAGTTTATTCCCGAAAGCCGGAAATCAAAAAGCGGGATCTTCAACGACCAAAAAAGCCTGCATATCGAATACGAAGGCCAGGAAATCGACCGTTACGAGACCTATACCGGGGCTTTCTTTCTGGATTACAACCCGGCCAAAAACGTCCAGCTCAGGCTTATTGCATCGGCCTATACCACAGCCGAAGCCGAGACGTATGATATTGTCGGATATTACTGGTTCAATGAAGTGGGCAACGAAGGCACCGAGGAACAAACCGACAGTGTGATGAACCTGGGCGTCGGGTTTTACCACGAACATGGGCGAAATTTTCTGGAGGCAACGGTTGCGGGACTGGAACACAGGGGCAGCGCGAAATTGGGCGGGCATTTTCTCCGATGGGGCATACAGGGAAAAAACGAGCTTGTTTCCGACCGGATGAAGGAATGGGTTTACCGCGATTCGGCCGGATATTCGCTCCCGTATTCCTATACGAGCGATTCGTTGTACTATCTGGCCCGGACAAATTACGGCCACCAGGAACAACGGTACACCGCCTTCTTGCAGGATACCTGGTCAATTCCCACGGGGATTGGAAATTTTTTGTTCAATGCAGGGATCCGTTCGCATTACTGGACCTACACCCGCCTCCTGACGGTGAGCCCCCGGTTTTCGGCATCGCTGCAAACCGGTTTGAAAAACAACATTATTGCCCGCATGTCGTTTGGATGGTACCATCAGCCTCCCTTTTACCGCGAGATTAAGGATTTGTACGGAACAATCAATCCCAATATTCAAACGCCCCGGTCGGTTCACCTGGTGGGCGGGGTCGATTATTCCTTTTCGGCCTGGGGGCGACCTTTCCGCCTTACTGCCGACGCCTATTACAAATGGCTGAACGACCTGATTCCCTACCAGTATGAAAACGTCCGGGTACGCTATCTTTCCAACCTGATCTCGGATGGTTATGCCTATGGTTTCGACGTGAAGGTTAACGGGGAATTTGTGAGCGGCACCCAGTCGTGGATCAGCGCTTCGCTGATGGATACCCGCGAGGACATTGCCGGCGACGGACACGGTTTCATCCCCCGTCCCTCGGATCAACGCTTCAAATTCAGTATGTTTTTCCAGGATTATCTTCCGGGATTACCGGCTTATCAAATGCACTTAACCGGGCATTTTATCACCGGAATGCCCTTTGGGATGCCCCGAAGCCCGCGCTTTACGCAAACCGCCCGCATCGAATCCTACAAACGGGTCGATATCGGGTTTATGCGCTCGCTGGTCAGTAACGGGAAAAACCTGACCAACTGGGCTTTTCTGGATAAATTCCGGGAATGCAGTATTACCATCGAGGTGTTTAACATCCTGGATACAAAGAATGTATCGTCGTACACCTTTATCGCCGATTACGACAAAAACTACCACGCCATACCCAACCGGCTCACGGGAAGGTTGTTCAATCTGAAAATTTCGGCAGGGTTTTAAGGTGTTTGGTTTTTTGGGTTTGAATCTACCCGTAACTTTCCCAAAGCAAACGAATACCTATATTTTCTTCTTTTTTCTGAGTTTCCCGATCCCCAGACAAATCATACCGGCCAACAAATAAAACAGATATCCGTCGATCGGGACGCGATTCCCTGAAGGTCCTTCGGGCGGTAGAGGTTGGGCGAAAGCGGACAGGGCTGTTATGATCAAAGCAATCGTTATCAGGATGGGGCGGGCTTTGGTTATTATAGTTTTCATCGTCTTTTTTTTACTTGTTCATTCATTCATTCAATAGAAAATTGTCTCGTCATTCTACACGAACTTTTCCACAATAACTTGTGCCTTTTTCTGAATATACCCGCACAAGGTAAATGCCTTGTATCGAAACCGGTATCAACATTTGATCGCCATGGGATTTGCTCCGGTAAATGCTTTGCCCGTTTGGGTTCGAAACCATAATTTCTGCTGGTACATTTCCCAAATGGCCAACCAGGATATGCCGATTTGCGGACGAAAGAAAGATATCGGGGGATCCTTGTCGCTTCAAGCCCGAGGATGCAGCGTTGAAAGCCAACAGCAGGGTAATTGTTTGCTGGCCATTGGCATCGTAACGATACGCATGGGTTCTGAGGTCGGGGCTCAGGATCTCTCCTTCGGAATTCTTTAGTACGATGGGAAGATTTGCGTCAAAACCGTTGGTTTCACTCAGGGAAACAACGTGGGGTCCTTCCGTTTTTGTCATCACTACGAGGGGGATAACGGTATTCTCGTCCACTTCGGGAAGGGTGTTGATGGAATAATCTTCCCCGTTCGAAATGCTGTAAAACTGCGGAGTTAAGGAACTGGTGGTTTTCAGTTTATACGCGTCCAGTTGCCCGTCGAACTGCCGGGTGGCTTTGTTGTGTAAGCGGATAACGGTTTCGTCCTTTCTGTCTTTTGAATCGGCAACAACCAGCCGGATCAGGTTGGGCAGGCTTTGGCTTTTGAAGGTTGATGGTTCTGCTGTTTTGTCTGCATCGTTAAACGTAACGGAACCGGCCCCGGTGGCGTGAACAAAGAAGCCCTGCATCGGGGCGATGTATTGGTTTTGGGTACCTGCACCCGAACTAACCCCGGCAATGTAGCTGGCATAACTGTCAGCCGCCGGGTCGTAAACATAAATGGCATCCGACACATTCGAAATCCCGGTTGTTTTGAGATGATCCCAATCGATGGTACAGGGATAGGGATTGGCCAAAAAGTTCCAGCCCTGGTTGCTGTTGGTCGTTTCCATTTCCAATGCTCCGGTATTAAGGGTTCCGCTCATCGAAAAAGTGCAGTTAATATCGTTGTAAACACTGTATCCTCTGCCGGGAACAACCGGATCGGAGCTGGCCAGATAAGTCCATCCGGATTCGCTGCTGTTTTCGGCTACTGCTTCCTCAATTGCCGTAACCCAAAGGCCGGGAAAAACTTCGGCGGCGTTATGGTTTTCTGTAAAAGGAATGCCCATGTAATGCCACACATCCTCCGACAGGTACTGTTTGACGGTAGCCGGAACCCCGGCGGTATTGTTCACCAGTTTACCGGTACCTGTATCGTCCGATTCAATGATTAAACCGTCTTCTTCGGAGTTATTGGCAAGTGTACCGCTTACGTTCAGTGTTCCGGATGCCCCCAGAGTAAGAGATGCATCTGATTCGATAATTAAGTCGGTGCAGCTTTGGGGGCTATTAATTTCGGGTTGGTTTGTTGCACCGGCAACAACAACATGGTTTCCGGCGCCCGGAACCATTTCGTAATTCCAGTTGCCGCTTGTTTCCCATTCGGTCGATTCCGATCCATCCCAGGTCAGAAAGGCGGCCGGGTCGTCGGGATATTGGAAGTTTAAATAGGGATACCCGTTGTTTCGTTCGTTTCCGATGTTCCAGATTTCGCTCGTTCCGTTTAACGATTCACCCTTAAAATCCCAGCTGTGAGCATAGTAAGGGCTATAGGTTTTCATTTCGTCGGTGCTCAGGCCGGTACCCGCTCCACTCGACGACTGCCCCGATGTTTCGGTATCCCAATAACAGTTGCTGACCGTTGCGGAACCGTAGTAGGATACAAAGCCTCCCGCGCTTTCCACATTGTTCACATTTCCGATGCTGTAACAGTTTGAAATTATAGAAGAAACATCGATGGCTCCGGAGAAACCTCCGGCAGTGCAACCCCATGTAAGTTCGGAATTACGGGTTACATTTCCCGTGGCATAACAGTTATAGGCCTTGCCTCCCTGGAAACGTCCGGCCAGGCCCCCTGAATACGTTGTGCTACCCCAAACATCTGCCGTACTAAAACACCGTTCCATGGTCCCATAGGCAAACCAGCCTGCCAGTCCGCCAATGTATCCACCGGTACCTGTAACGGATCCTGTTGCGTAGCAGTTTGTGATGGATGATTGACTGGAATATACACTGCCTGCCAGGATGCCCGCGTATTTGCCGGTAACATCTGCGTCTGTAACCCCCAGGTTTTCAATATGCGAAGTTGAATTAAGGTATCCAAATAATCCGATATAGTCTGTTGAAGGCCGGTTAATATAAAGATTATCAATTATTTTTCCATTACCATTATACGTGCCGGTAAACTTCGTGACTGAATTCCCAATGGGTGAAAAACCGGCGCCGTCGTTCATGCTTTGCGTAAGAGAGGCATCGATATCGGCTGTC
>DAIMEA010000110.1:0-10141 GCA_036725585.1 Prolixibacteraceae bacterium
CAGATATTGCTCTGATTATCTTCGTAGATCACGAAAACATCATCGGAGCCAATCCCGCTGTTTCCGGTTGAATAATTTGTCCAGTTGGCCCCATCAAAGCAACTAACACCTCCTCTGTTCCATCCAAAGCCCATCCAGATTTTTCCGGTACGATCCATAATGGAACAGATAATCTGGTTGTTGGGCAAGCTGCTGTTCACGGTATCCCAGGTGGTCCAGGTGGTCCCGTCGAATTTGCACAAGCCCCCGTTGCCTCCCCAGTTCCCGGCCGTTCCGAACCAAAGGTTGCCCAGGCTGTCTTCCATAATTCCGTCTTTATAAATTATGTTGCTGGCTAACCCGCTGTTTTCGACGGTATAGGTTTCCCAGACTTCGGTGTCGGGGTTGTATTTTCTTACCCCGTGATCCCAGGTTCCAAACCAGAGGTTATGCCCGCTGTCCTCAAATATCGATAAAACATGAATGTTGTCGGGGTTGATGCTGCTCCAGGAATTCCCGTCAAAGGTAGCTACCGCTCCTTCTTCGTCGAGGGCAATCCAAATGTTGCCCAGGTGGTCTTCGAGAATATCGGTGGCTTTGTTATTGGTAATTGCGCTGTTCGTTGAATCGTAGAAACTCCACGCCCCGGAAGCGGGATCGAATTTTTCGGCCGGCCCGGAGGCAATCCAGACAGCCCCGTTGCTGTCGGTGGTCATGTTCCAGACCCGGTTTACCGGGCGGCCGGTGCAAGCAGAATAAACAGTCCAACCCTCCCAGATATTTTTTTCTCCATAAACAAACAAATTGCCGGTTTTGGGAATGTTTGCATGAGGACTTCTGTTGTCGATCAGGGTGGAAACGAAAAGAGAATACATCCCGTCGAACGACAGGTCGGCCCGGGTTGTGAAGGTATAGGCAAGCGGATCGCCCGGGTTGATGAGTACATGGGCTGTTTCGGGCGCGATGGTATCCCCGTCGATCGCGTAAAGGATGTCGAACTGGGTGATGGCCTGGGTGCCAAAATTGAAAAGGTCGACCGTAATTTCCGTTGCTTCGGTTCCGCATACCGTTGAGGGCAGACCCAATACAATAATTGCTTCTTCCGGAACCCGGTCGTTAAAACCAAGCAGTCGGGCCGTGCCGTTATGCGACGGATTTTCCCAGTTCCGGCCCGTGGCCGAGTGCCAGGAGAGGACGGTTTGCCGGTTTTCGCCCCCGTCGTTGTCGCTCACGTGAAAATCGAACCCGATCTCTCCCAGGAACGGGAAACCTAACCCGGCAAAGGGAAGCGCCATTTCGAAGCGGTAACCCGTTTCGTGGGTAGTAAAAACCGAAACGGTTCCTTCGGGATACGTGTTTTGACTAAGGTCGTCCCAGACAACGAGAACCTGGTGATCGTTTTCATCAAAACCATCGTCTGGGGTATGATCCATATCCAGGAAGAATTCGACATAGTCGTTTTCCCAGAAGGTGGAAGCACTGTTGTTCCGGTTTTCATCTGTTATTTCGGCGAAGAAAAAGAGGGTGTCGAGGTTCCAGCAGACTTTGAATTCTGCTTTTAGGTCGGTGGTGCCGCTGTAATTTCCCGCAACGATTTTTCGGGCTTCATGAGATGGGGTGTTTTGCCATATCTGCTCATCGGCCAGCCCGTCGATCGTGATGGGTTCTTCTGTGAACGGAATATCCAGGGTGTCGGTTGAGGGGAAAACGGATTTGTCCATTACAAAGACCCCGTTGTTGCTTGTGCACCAAAGTTTTCCAGCTGAATCCTCCACAATGGAATTGATCGTTTTATATTCCTGGCCGTTTTCTGTTTCATCGTAAAAATTTTGCCAGCAGGTACCATCGTATTTGCTGATGCCCTGGTTCGTACCGATCCAGATATTCCCCGATGGATCTTCGTAGAGGTAAAGCACTACGTTCGAAATGATCCCGCTGTTTCCGGTGTTAAAGTTTTGCCAGTTCTCGCCGTCAAAACGGGTCAGGCCCATTCCATCATTGATCCAGCCATGCCCCATCCACAGGTTGCCGGAGGAATCGCGGATCAGGCAGGAAATTTCGTTGGCAGGAATTCCGCAGTTTGATGTATTGAACACGGTCCAGGTGGTTCCGTCGAATTTGCACAAGCCGGCAGGATCGCCCGTGTATCCCCAGTTGGTGGTCCCGATCCAGATATTTTGATCGTCATCTTCAGCAAAGGAATGCAGCACGATATCGGCAGCCAGCCCGCTGTTTTCGCTTGTGTAGGTGGTTATGGTTCCTTCCGGAACATCCAGTTTGCGCACGCCATGGTCCCAGGTACCAAACCAGATATCGCCCCGGCTGTCCTCGAAAGCAGAAGTGGTATGGATGTTTTCGGGATTAGGGAGGGTCCAGTTCGCTCCGTCGAAACGGGCTGCCACCCCGTTGTCGTCGTCGAGGCAGGCCCAAATTGACCCGTCGCTGTGCAGGAGCAGACCGTTTATCGAGTCGGTTGTCAGGTTGCTGTTGATGGTATCGTACACCGTCCAGGTTTGCGTCAGGGTGTCGAGCCGGGCAATGCCCCCGCCGTAAGTTGAAATCCACATATCCCCGTCGTTTCCTTCGAGCGCAAAATGAACCTGGTTGTTGGGCAACCCGTTGCACGTGCTGTAGGTCGACCAGCCTCTGTGCGGATTGCTTTCCCCGAAAACAAAAAGTGCATCTCTCAGGGGTATATCCGTATGGGGATTACCCGGGTCGATCAGCGTCGATGCATAAAAGGAATAGCTTTTTGTAAGCGGCAACGCATAAGGGGTAGCAAAGGTGAACGCAACTGTATCGCCCGGGTTGATGAGTACATTAGCTGTTTCGGGGGCAATGGTATCCCCGTCGATCGCGTAAAGGATGTCGAACTGGGTGATGGCCTGAGTGCCAAAATTGAAAAGGTCGACCGTAATTTCGGATGCCGGTGAACCACAGGGATCCGTCGAAGCATTGAGAACCATGATGGCTTCATCCGGCAATTGGGTATAATAGTCTTCGAGGCGACCATATCCGTTCAGGCCGGGATTGTTCCAGTTCTGGTCTTCTTCCGAATTCCAGAAAAGGATGGCTTCGCGGGTTTCGCCTCCGTCGTTGTCGTTCACCTGGACATCGATCCCGATGTATTCCTGAAAAGGGAAACCCAGGTTCCATAAGGGAAGGGCAAACTCCAAGCGGTACCCGCGATGCGTTGCATCCGTGACCATCTTAAAATTCAAACCCTGGACAGGCCGGTTGCTGTAAGTGAGTTCTTCCTTTTCCCAGACGAAGGAGAACTGCCAGTCGTTTTCATCGTACGAGCTGCTGTGGGAATTGTCCATATCCAGGAAAATATTGATGAAGTCGTTTTCCCACCAGTTTCCTTCAACCTCGTTATTCAGGCTGTCGTCGGTGACATCCAAAAACAAATAGAGACTGTCGAGGTCCCAGCAGACTTTAAAAAAGGCCGAAAGATCGTCAGAATCGGAAATTTCCCCCAACGCGATCCGTGCAACAGATATAGAGTCACTGCCCAGCCAGCCTGCTTCATCCCCGATTCCGTCGATGACAACCGGACCGGGACGGAAGGGAATGGAAAGGGTATCGGGAAGGGGATTCCATAGGATGTATTCGAGATCCATTTTTTGCAAACTATCGGCCAGCCGGGAAATGGCTTCTTCGGTAAATCCAATATTTCCCCGTAAATCGAAATAAAGGGAGTCGGGGTATCCAAATGTTTTTCGGTTTTGATTGGTCAAACTATCGAGGGGGTAAAGCATGGGAAGATCGTCATTTTCCAGGCGGTTATTTTCAAACATCAAATCCGTCAGAAAGGTTAGGGACGATAAGGGCGAAATATTTTCAATCTGATTGCTCGCCAGGGATATACTTCTCAAATTGATCAGCCCGGTAAGCGGGGAAAGGTCGCTGATCTGGTTGCTGGCCAGATGAATGGTCTGCAGGTTATTCAAAGCAGAAAGCGGAGAAAGGTCGTTGATTTGGTTGTCGTGCAGCCAAAGAGATTCCAGTTTTGTTAGGGAAGCAAGCGGGGAGAGGTCCAAAATGTTGTTCCCCACCAGGTCAATAAAAACAAGATTGGTCAGCCCGGAAAGAACAGAAATGTCGGGAAAGGAATTGTTTCGGATGTGTAATGCATACAAGCGGTTTAAACCCGCCAGGCCGGAAATATCGCTGACCAGGTTTCCATCAAGGTTCAGATCGTCAAGCCGGTCGAGGTTCCCGAATTCGGGGGGGATGACCCCGTTCAGGTTGTTGTTCCCCAGATTGATCTGGGATACAGTATCTCCATTCAGCGTAATACCGTACCAGGAAGAAACAGGCCCGGTCAACCAGTTCGAACGATCGGTCCAGTTATCCCCGTCGGTTGAACGATACAAGGCAACCAAAGCCAGCGAGTCGTTCATAACAACCGATGCTTTTAAAGGAATACCGGATAAAGAAGATGGTTCGTTTTTTAACCCTACGGGGTCAATGAGTGATACTGCCTGCGAAAAGGTAGAAATTAGGAGGGGTAAAACGAAAAAAAACCACACCAAAGGTTGCATGTGTTTCCTTAACGATTTCATGGTGATTTTTATAAAAACAAAGAGCGAAACGGTAAAAGGGAGAAATTTCTCTTGTAAAGGTATCGAATTCAATGATTTTTTTTTGTTTTCAAGCAGAAATGCCCGAATAATTTTTTTGAACCTGAATTTTCACTAATATTGAAGTCCGAAAATCAATCCTACAATCGATTTTACGGAAAATGAAAAACAATCATCGCGTTGGCTTCGACAACGAAAAATACCTCCGGGAACAAACAGCATCCATTTTGGAACGGGTAAACCGTTTTCAACAAAAATTGTATCTTGAATTTGGCGGAAAAATCCTGTTCGATTTTCATGCGGCACGGGTGTTGCCCGGCTTCGACCCCAACGTAAAGATGAGGCTGTTGCAACAGCTAAAGGACAAAACCGATGTAATCCTTTGCATCCATGCCGGCGATATAGAACGGAAAAAAGTGCGCGCCGATTTTGGTATATCGTACGATGCCGATGCCCTGAAAACCATCGACGATTTTCGGGAATGGGGGATCGATATCAAGGCAGTCGTAATCACCCGCTTTCAGGATCAGCTTCCGGCCCGGGCTTTTAAAAACAAGCTCGAAATGAGGGGTGTGAAAGTGTATTTGCACTATCCCACCCAAGGCTATCCCACCGATGTCGATCTGATTGTGAGCGACCAGGGATACGGGGCCAATGAATACATCGAAACCGAAAAACCCATTGTGGTGCTTACCGGGCCCGGGCCAGGCAGTGGGAAACTGGCTACCTGCCTCTGCAACCTGTATCACGAATACAAGCGGGGCGTGAAAGCCGGTTATGCCAAATTCGAAACTTTCCCGATCTGGGACCTTCCCATCGACCATAAAGTGAATGTCGCCTACGAGGCCGCCACAGTCGACCTGAAAGACGAAGTGCTGATCGATACCCACCACCTGGAAGCCTACAAAGTGAAAGTGGTAAATTATAACCGCGACATTGAAGCCTTTCACCTTCTGAAGCGGATCCTTGAAAAAATAACCGGAGGCGAGTCGATGTACCAGTCGCCCACCGATATGGGCGTGAACCGGGCCAGCTCGGGCATTGTCGACGACCGCATTATTACCGAAGCCTCGCACCAGGAAATCATTCGCCGTTATTTCCGTTGTGCCGTGGAGTATGCCGTGGGACTGGTCGACAAGGAAACTCTCGAACACATGACGGCAATAATGGATAAAGTCGGCGCCCGGCCTGAGGACCGGGATGTGGTGCTGCCTGCTCGCGAAGCCGCCCTCGATGCCGAAAAAAGCGGGAAAGGAAACGAAGGTATTTTCTGTGGTGCTGCCATCCGATTGCCCGACGGAACCATCGTTACCGGGAAAAATTCTCCCCTGCTCCACGCCTCTTCGAGCCTGATTCTGAATGCGACGAAACACCTGGCCGGACTGCCCGATAACCTTTACCTGCTGCCCCAGAACATCATCGATTCGGTAACCCGCCTGAAGAAAAACATCCTCGACGGGAAGATGGTTAGCCTCGATGTGGACGAAACCCTGATTGTATTGGCCATAAGTGCCTTAACCAATCCGGCAGCCCAAATGGCCCTCGAAAACCTGAACCTGCTGCGCGATTGCGAAGTACACCTGACCCATATCCCCACCCCTGGCGATGAGGCCGGCTTGCGAAAACTACAGGTGAACCTCACGTGCGATCCCGAGTATTCGAGCAAAAGCCTGTTTATGGGCGGGTAAAATACTGGACCGGTAAATCAGCCGGTTTTTAGTAGTTTTTGTTTCACCTGCTTCATTCCCGTTTCGAGCACAGCCAGGTATAATCCGGGTGGTAGAGCGCTTATATCTATTGGCTCCTGTGAATGGACTTCTTTCGAGAATACCGGTTTCCCGCAAGCATCATAGAGATGGATCCGTCTTGTTTTTTCCGGCATTTCTACAAAGAACGAGTGTCGTACCGGATTGGGCACGATACGGATCGGATGTGCATGAATATTTGAATGAACCGATGCCACCCCTGCTTCCTGCACAACCATCAGGGTCATTGATTCAACAAACAATTCATAGAGCGTTATGAAAGCTGTCCGGAGTGTATCGGCAGTATTGGGTAGGGCTTTCAGCGAAAAGGTACAGGTGGCATAACCGGTGTCGGGGTCCACACTTAACCAGGGTTGATCCGAAACCGCGGTCCAAAATTTGTTGGTCCAAATTGTTGTTTGTGCTATGCTGTCGCCGTTTGCCGGCAAAACAAAGAAATGACGATCGACCGGACTGTTCGAATGAATACTCTCCAAAAGGCCTGCAGCATCCATGTTTTCCCGGCAATCGCCAAGGATTCCGTCGTTTTGCCAGACCATGCGCTGGGGAGCATGGGTTATCCCCTCATCCTGGTCGATAATGGCAATATCAAATCCAAGGAGATGGTTTATACGATCGCTTAGTGTATCCCCGTTTTGCTTGATGAGCTTGGCAAAAGGGATGGCTATTTCCAACCAATAAGCGTTCGGTTCCGACACTTCGGGTGAACAGGCAAATATTCCCCCGGGGCAATAGTCGTTGGGTTCCACGTTGATGGTTTGATCCCAGCAGCCTTCGGCAAAAAGAACGGGAAACTCATAGTGCCCCGTCCCTACGTCGTTTACGCCTTTTCCGTCAAAAAGATATTCGTTTACATCGAGATAGAGCACCGGCATGTCGTATTCAAAGGGATCCCCGCCCGACATCCAACCGGGCCAGTGGTTTCCAATGTCGTTTACGAAAAGGGCAAAATACAGATATTGCTGATCATAAAGCGCTTTCCACCAGGCTTCCAAAGTGGGCTTCTCGTTCTGAAAGGGTTTTTCGATCCGGGTTTCGTTCACGGCATCCCATACCTCGTCCAAGAAGCCGTCAACAACAATGGGTTCAGAAGTGTATGAAAAAAAAACAATCTGCCGGGCCTGTGCCGATAAAAAAGACAGGGGAATAAAAAGCAGAAAAAAAAGACACAAGGCAAGGGATCGTATTTTCATGTTGCAGGAAATTGAAAAACAGGTTTAAAGTTGCTTAACTTTTCCCGAAAAGGCAACATATGGAAAACGAAATTATGGGTTTATTTCCCAGCGCTTATTCGTGCTCTGGTCGTTTCTTGCCTTTTTGTCTAAAGGCACACGATCGAAAAATATCATTCCGAGGGCTGGCCCCAAAAAATTAGGACATAATGTGAAGATGATCGTTGTTTAAAGGTGTTATATAAGCATTATGTCAAAAAAAATTGGGTGTGGTCTCGCAATGACACCCAGGTCGAAATCGGCCATTGGCATCCCGGCTGGTTTAGGGATTGGATCCCGGATCTGCTTCCCGGTAATAATAACGATATTGGTAAACAGGGCCCTGCATGTAGGCCATGTAATTGAGATTGTCGACCATTTGCGTTGGAATCAGATAGGTTCCGCTCACGCTTTTCCCATCGAGGATATCGATGCCCAGTTCGATAGCATCGACAATCATGGCCGGGGAAAAGGAAAACGTTAACTGGTCGATTCCAAGATCCTGATAGTAATCGAACTTTTCGAGCAATTCTTTAGATGCGCTTACACCGGATACCAATTTTATATTGTGTTGATAACTCCCGGTGTAGGCTTCAATAGCCTCCAGCACGCCGGCAGCAATTTCGTCGTCGTGGGTAAAAATCGCTTTCACTTTTTCAACGTCGGCCTGATTGCTGTTGTTGAGGAAATCAGCCATTTGTTCCCGGGCAGTTGTCTTGCTCCAGTTGGTATAGTATTCGCTGTGCAGGATGAATTTACGGCTGGCAGTACTCCGGAATCCGCTGTTGCGTTGCGTGGTAACTGAGGAATGGTCTCCCTTGAATTCAAGAATGGAAACATCTCCGGCAGCCAGATCCACCGCAAAATACGAATTGAAATAATGACCGGTTTCTTCCCCGATTGTTACATTATCGCCCAATATTTCAGCCGTTTCGTCAAAATCGCTGATCAAACGGTCGTAGATGATGAGCGGAATTTCTGCGTCGACGATTTTTTGGGCTGCGGTTTTTAAATCGTCGCCGTTATGGGGCCATAAAACAACAACATCGGCTTTTTCGGCGATCACCTGATCGATTTGCTCTTTCTGTTCTGCAATAATGTCGGAGGTAAAAATCCGATACTGATATTCGGTACTTTCAGCAAAGCGTTCAGCAGCCACTTCGGCATGGGCAATGCTTTCGCCCATAAAACCGTGATCGGCTCCGGGGATGATGATCGCGATGGTTTTGATTTCTTCGGCTTTGTCGCATGCGCCGAAAAGAAGTAAGGCAGCCATGCTGAGACTTAGGGCAAGATGACGTTGTTTCATCCGTACAAAACTTATAACATGCTGAATATCTTTTGGATCGAAAGATCGCTCTTTTAACAAATTTTCGTCCGGATGGAACTCACATGTGGTTTGTACATGCGTGTTTGTGTTTTTCTGCAAACATGTTCGTTTCATTTTTTTCTTGTTAAATAAGGTTTTTCTAATGATCATTTTCCGGTTGGAAAGGTAATTCATTTTTATATTCGATCGTAATGCCTGTTTTGAGATTATTTTTTTACAATACTGTCCGGTTAAAACAACAGATTGCTTCTCCTTTTCCATTTCCCGGAGAACAATGATTTTTTTTCCATCCTTTCTTTGTCTATATTTGATCGACCAAGAATGGAACCTCATGAAACAAAACTACACCGCGGCTTTCCCCGGAAAATACATCCAGGGCGCGAATGCCCTTCAGGAACTACCCCGTCTTATTCGCCTGTTTGGGAAACGGGCTTTTATATTGGCTTCGCCCACCGCTGCCCGGAAAATCCTTCCCGGATACACTTTCCCGAAAGAAGATATTGAGTTATTTGTGGAAACCTTTGGCGGGGAGTGTTGCGAAAAGGAATTGTCCCGGATTTCTTCGGTTCTTGAACGCGAAAGGCCTGATGCAATTATTGGCATGGGCGGAGGGAAAACCATTGATGCGGCCAAGATTGCAGCCGACCGGGCCCGGATTCCGGTGATGATCGTTCCCACCATTGCCTCAACCGATGCGCCGTGCAGCGGAGTGGCCATCATTTATAGCGAAGACGGCATTTTTGAATCGGTGTATACCACCCGGCTCAATCCTCCGGTTGTGCTGGT
Source organism: Prolixibacteraceae bacterium (assembly GCA_036725585.1). Taxonomy (GTDB): domain Bacteria; phylum Bacteroidota; class Bacteroidia; order Bacteroidales; family Prolixibacteraceae; genus DAIMEA01. The sequence continues at coordinate 9,659 of DAIMEA010000110.1, forward strand.
CGATACCCGGATTATTGTTACGGCTCCCGTTCGTTATCTGGTTTCGGGTATGGGCGATGCCATGGCCACCTGGTTCGAGGCCCGATCGTGTCATCAGTCTCATTCCCCGAATGTTTGTGGAGGAAACAGTACACTAACCGGATTAAACCTGGCGAAACTCTGTTACGATACCTTACTGAAATACGGACCTGAGGCCAAAGCCGGTTGCGAACAAAAACGGATTACCCCGGCCTTCGAATACATTGTGGAAGCCAATACCCTTCTGAGCGGGCTTGGTTTTGAAAGTTCCGGTCTGGCGGCAGCCCACGCGATCCACAACGGGCTGAGCGCCCTGGATGAAACCCATGCTTTTTTTCATGGCGAAAAAGTTGCTTTTGGTGTGGTAGCAGGTTTGCACCTGACCGGATCAACGGCTGAGGAAATGAATACCGTTTATTCCTTTTTTGAGGAAGTGGGTCTGCCCACCTGTTTCTCCGATATCGG
>DAIMEA010000110.1:10151-10486 GCA_036725585.1 Prolixibacteraceae bacterium
GTATTGCCGAAATCCACCCCGAACAACTTGAAAAAGTGGCGTTGAAAGCCTGTGTGCCCGAAGAAACCATCCATCACGAAGCCCTGACGGTTACACCCGAAAAGGTGATCCGGGCCATGCTTCAGGCCGACGCAATGGGGAAAGAACGAAAAGGAAAACATTAAGATTTTTCGTACCCTGCCGAAATCAATATTTCCCTCCGGAAAAAATCACCTGGGGAATAAATGACAAACAATAATTGGAATCACTACTGTCCGGGGGTAACAAAGGATTGCTTCGCTACGCTTACAATGACGGGTATTTGAGAGATTCTTTCAGGGGGAGGGGTTGGTTGG
>DAIMEA010000111.1:0-10435 GCA_036725585.1 Prolixibacteraceae bacterium
CTCTTTGCCGGCGGTGATATCGTTCGTGGCGGCGCTACCGTCATCCTGGCTATGGGCGATGGACGAAAGGCGGCGCAATCGATGCACGAATATTTGTCGGGTAGTTAAGCTATTTTTTGTACCTTTATTCTGCATTGCACGGAAAATGAATGAGATCGAATTCTATTCGTATCAGCAAAACGATTGAATGAACCTGTAATTATTTAAAACTTTTCCATTATGGCAAACCTGACGACCCGTTTTTTCGGACTTGAACTCAAATCACCCATCGTTGTTGGTAGTTCGGGGCTTACTTCTTCCCTGGCCAAGATCGGGTCCTTCGAAGAAAATGGAGCCGGAGCAGTCGTGCTGAAATCCATTTTTGAGGAAGAAATCTATCGGGAATACCAAGACGAGATGAGCAAACAAAATCTGGGCTACCAAAATCTTGAATATCTCGACTATTTTGATTATGAAATAAAAAACAACCGGATAGACGAGGTGCTAAACCTCATTTCGGGCGTTAAACAAGCCGGCATTTCCATTCCGGTTGTAGCCAGCATTAATTGCTTCACCGGAACCGAATGGATCTTTTTCGCGCGGAAACTTCAGGATGCAGGCGCCGATGCCCTCGAACTTAATTTCTTTGTCCTTCCTTCGAACATCAATCTCGAAGCGCAACAAATCAAAACGTATTATTTCCAGGTTATTGAGCAGGTACTGGCCGCCGTAAGCATTCCCGTATCCATAAAAATATCACCCTATTTTTCCGATTTGGCCCGAACCATTAAAGAATTTTCGGAAACCCGTCTGGCAGGGATAACCTTGTTCAACCGTTTCTACAATATCGACATCGATCTGGAAAAAAAGGAACTGGTACCGGCCAAGATTCTCAGCAGTCCTTTTGAGTACCTCCAGGCATTGCGCTGGATCGGAATCGTTTCGGGAAGGGTGGAATGCGACCTTGCCGCCAGCACGGGTATCCATGATTACCCCACCGCGCTGAAAATGATTTTGGCTGGAGCCAGCGCAGTACAAGTTGTGTCGGGGATCTACAAACACGGCCCTGTTTTTATCCGGGAAATGGCCGATGGAATTGCCAGATGGATGGACGAAAACGGACATGAAAATCTCTGTGATTTAATTGGTTCTGCGAATTCGCTCCGGGTAAATAATCCATCCCTGTACGAGCGGGTCCAGTTCATGAAACACTTCGGAACTTTCACTGGCGAAAAAGAGTAGACAATTACAACAAAGCAACAATTTTTTGGGCCTCAACCCGATTCGAAAACCGCTTCAGTTTCTCTCTGCGTTGTTCAAGCATGTCGCAGGTAAAGGGTTTTTCAATCGCGTCCCTGACCGCTTCGATCAGTTCATCCCTGCCCCTGCCAATCCGGCATAAATCGTCCAGCCCGGTTCCTTCCACCATCTGGGGAGTAACCACACAATGCCTGCCCGAAAACAAGGCATTCAACAATTTCAATTTGAAGCCTGTGGGCTGAAACGTGGGCAAAAGATTGATATGGGCATTGCGGATCAGTTGGTTCATTTGATGCACCCCGGGATTGGCAATCAACTTAACATGATGGTGCATGGCTGCCGTTTCGCTAATCCTTCGCGATGGGTTTTTCCCGGCAATAATAAACGGAAAATCAATCCGGCCCGCCAGAAGGTTCAATACGTACAGCACCGCTGCAGCGTTCTCCTTCGTGCTTAAGTCTCCCTGATAGAGTATATACTCCCCTTTTCCTTCCAGGCTGACAAGCTCTTCGTTGGGGTGCCCCGGCAACATCAAAAAGGTTTTTCCATACGTGCTGCGAAAATAAACTTCATCCGACTGTGAAATGGCGGCAATAAGCGTAGCATGATGAAGAACACGTTCATAATGTTTCAACTTCCAGGCTTCCATCGAAAAATAAAATTTCCCGAAAAAGGAATCGGTTTTCTCCTGAAGACCCCGGTAGTAAAAATGTTCAATATTGTGTGCCCGGACAATTTTTAAACGCTTTTTTAATGCAGGGTGCCCCAAAAAAAAGCACGAATGCAAACCTTCGAAAAGTATGGGAGCATCGTCGGCCAATAAGTTGCCCAAAAGCTTCTTCGACGAACGTGTCCGAACAATAAAGGGTTTGAACGAAAGATGATAAAAAAACGATTTCGATCTCCGGTAATAAAAAACCTGATCACACAGCTCTTCCAGTTCGGACGAAGCTTGCCGGCCGTAGACAAAACAATGCAGACAAATTTTCACGCCAAGACCCGAAAGGGCTTTCAAACGGTAAAAAACATCCATCACCCCTCCGTAATCGGGCGGCCAGGGCACGTTAAAGGCGATGATATGGAGATGCTTTTCGTTCATATTTTTCGAAAAATAAAGTACGAAGATAGGATTGTTTTTGAAAACGCTGAAAAAAAATCGCTTTCTGTTTGGAAGTTTCATTATTCTGTTTTAGCTTTGACCAACCGTTCAGTCAATTTTTGAACAAACAGTCAGTCATTATGCCGCGTACACCCGAGCAATACGAAGAAATTCGCAACGAAAAGAAGCAGAAGATCATGGAAACGGCGCTTCTTTTGTTCGCCACCGAGGGCTATCATGTTGCATCGATTAGCATGATTGCCGAAAAGGCGAATATTTCGAAAGGGCTTATGTACAACTATTTTGAAAGCAAGGAAGATTTACTGAATTCCATTCTCGACCATGGGTTCCGGCAATTATTTGAAGGCTTTGACCCGAATCGCGACAATGTTATCAGCAATGAAGAATTTGCCCACTACATCGATTCGATGTTCACTTTACTCGACCGGAATCAGCTGTTCTGGAAACTGTATTTTGGTTTGTTTCTTCAGCCTTCACTGCAGGAGATCCTGTCGAAGAAACTGATGGAGTGGTATGCTCCTTTGCTTTCGATGCTCTGTGAATTTTTTAATCGAAAAGGGTCAGAAGATCCTGAGACGGAAGCGCTCATTTTTGGATCTCTGCTCGACGGGATTGGATTCAATTACATCATGAATCCTTCGCTTTATCCCATCGAAAAGGTAAAAAAACAACTAATCCGAAAATACCTTAACCGGGAATGAAAAGCCATGAAATTATCATATACAGCCATGAAAACACAAATGATCCTCATCCTACTCGGCATACTGGGCCAATTTTCGGCAGCAAAAGCCGGCGACAGCGATGCCCGGGAGATTGTTCGAAAAGCCGAAACAAAATTCAACGGCGAGCAATCGAGCTACAGTGAAATGATCCTGACGATTGTGCGGCCTGCCTACGAGCGAAGAATCGAATTCAAAACCTGGGCCGAACAGGAAGGGAACTCGCTTACCCTGATCACGGCACCTGCCAAAGAGAAAGGGCAGTCGTTTCTGAAAAGTGGAAACAATTTATGGAGCTGGAATCCAACCATTCAGCGACTCATCAAACTCCCCCCCTCGATGATGGCCCAGGGCTGGATGGGATCCGACTATTCGAACGACGATATTCTCCGGGAATCGTCGTTGGTACGCGATTTCACCCATCATTTGAAAAGTGAAGAAACAATAGACGGGTACCCCTGCTATGTTGTTGAGTTACTCCCGTTAGAAAATTCCGATGTGCTTTGGGGAAAAATTGTTCTTTGGATTACGAAGGATAGTTTTCTGGAGCTGCAATCGGAATATTACGATGAAGAAGGGTTCCGGGTGAAAACCCACCGGGCGCATACCCTGAAAACCTTCGACCAGCGTTTGTTGCCCTCGGTTATGGAAATCATTCCGGCCGATGAGCCCGGGTCGAAAACCCTGGTTTCCATCCAAAAAATGCAATTCAATATACCGATGGCGCCCAATTTCTTTTCACAACAGAATATGAAACAAATTCGCTAAGCAATGAAGATAAAAGATGTGTTGAAAATTGCCTGGCGAAATCTTTGGCGAAACAAGCGCCGGACATTGATTACGGCTGCTTCGATTTTTTTCGCCGTCTTTTTCGCCATATTTATGCGATCGTTTCAATTGGGCACGTATGGGTACATGATCGAGCAGAGTATTGAATCGTATACCGGATACCTTCAGGTTCAAAATCCGGAATACGCCGATGACCCTTCCATCGATCATTCCCTTGCCCTGAATCCGAACGTTTTGCGCCCGGTTCGGGAGCATCCCAATGTAGAAGCGGTATCGCCCCGGATCGAATCCTTTGCCCTGATTTCGAGTGGAATTCTTTCGAAAGGGATCATGATCAGCGGAATCGATCCTCTTTTAGAAGAAGGGGTATCCAATCCCGCGCAACGTTTGGTCCGTTATCAGATATCGAAAGATGCCATAGCCCGATTAAAAGAAGAGCGGAACTTGCCTGCATCGCTGTTCGCCCGGCTTGATTCGCTCAGCGACCAGGTTTACAGCAATGAAAAACAACTGGCCGCTGATCTTGAACTGGAAGAATCGTCGGAATACCTGCCCACCATCCAAAGGTATATTTCCCTTTCCCATCGTTTTCTTACCCCGGGCGATTCGGGCGTTGTTATTAGTTATCGCCTGGCCCGCTACCTGAAGGTAACGGCAGGCGATTCGATCGTACTGATGGGCCAGGGGTATCAGGGAATCAGTGCAGCGGGTGTATATCCGGTACGGGGATTGGTCCGGATGGCCTCGCCCGAACTGGACAACAAGCTGGTTTACATGGACCTGGGTGAAGCCCGGAAGTTTTTCAGCCTGAACGACCGGGTAAGTTACCTGGCCATCAACCTCAACGAGCCATCGGAAATGGTCGAGACCCAGAAAGATTTGCAGGAAACCCTCGGCTTCGATCAACTTGTTGTAAAAAACTGGGAGGAAATCCTCCCCACGCTCAAACAGCAAATCGAAGGGGATAACGTAAGCGGGAAAGTATTTATTGGCATTCTCTATGCGATTGTCTTTTTCGGAATTTTCGGAACCGTGGTTATGATGATCGCCGAACGCCGTCGCGAATTCGGGGTAATGATTGCCGTTGGGATGAAACGAAGAAAATTATCGCTGATAGTATCCGTCGAGATGTTGCTACTGGGTATTGTTGGAACCCTTTCGGGCATGCTGGCCTCGGTACCGGTTTTATTGTATGGCCACTATTCACCCATCCACCTGACCGGCGAAATGGCCCGCATGTACGAAGAAATGGGATTTGATCCCCTGATGCCCCTGGCGCTTTTTGAGCCCTACTTCTTTATCCAGGGAGCCGTGGTTTTGTCCATGATTCTTCTGGTCTGTCTCTCGCCCGTTCAAAGCATTCAGAAACTGGATGAAATCAGGGCAATACGGGGATGAATCTTATTGAAAAAACCTAAATACAAAAACAATGATTGGTTCGATCGCCTGGAAAAACGTATGGAGAAACCGGAAACGAAGCCTCATCGTGATCGTTGCGGTTCTTTTGGGTACCGTTGCCGGAGTGTTCACCGCCGGATTGATGAAGGGATGGATCGCTCAACGGCTTCATTCGGTTATCCACACCGAAATGGCCCACATCCGAATCAACCACCCCGATTATTTACTTAATGAAGAGTTGGTTTTTGGGATTCCCGAACCGGAAAACCTCACCCGTTTTCTTCGAGAAGACCCAAGGATTGAGGGCTTTTCGGGTCGAACCCGGGTTACGGCTATGGCCGCAACAGCAAGGGCAAACACCGGAATTATCCTGAACGGGATTCACCCCGAAGAGGAGAAAACCGTCCGGAATGTGCACACCAAACTAATCGGTAACGAGGGTACGTATTTCGACACCCCAATGCAAAACCCGATTGTCATCAGCGACAAAACAGCAGAAATCCTGCGAATCAAAAACTATGAAATTACCCCGGAAGTGATCGATAGCTTCCGAAAGGCGGGAGTTCCCGAAGAAACCTGCGAAAAGCTTTCGATACTCCTTAACCAGCGCTTTTCTACAGAGAAAGCGTTTGTAAAGGTGCTCCGGCAAAATCTCGCTCATCACGAGATCAAAAATTTCGGGAGCACGCTTCTTGCCCAATCCGAGCATTTTCGTCTGCGCTCGCGGGTTGTGTTTACCTTTACCGACTCCCAGGGGAAACTGGTTTATCAAACCTATAAAGTGTGTGGTGTATACAAAACGAACAATACAATGTTCGACCAGATGAATGCCTTCGTATTGAAAGAAGATCTTGCCGAGGGTGCCGGATTTGGGCCCACCGACATGCATGAAATTGCGGTGATCGCGAAAGAGGATACCGATGTGGATGCATTGAGGAACGATATGCGGGCATTGTTCCCTGCCCTAAGCATACTGAGCTGGAAAGATCTCTCGCCAGAAGCAGCCATGATGACCGAATTCATGGATTTATGGTATCTGGTCATTATGGGCTTCATCCTCTTTGCCCTGGCTTTTGGCATCATCAACACGATGCTGATGGCCATCCTGGAGCGGATTAAAGAATTGGGAATGTTAATGGCCATTGGTATGAACCGCAGAAGAGTTTTCCGGATGATCATGCTCGAAACCGTCTTTTTAACCCTGACAGGCGCCGTTGCAGGCATGGGGGTGGGCGCAATAATCATTGCCCTTACCGGGAAAACCGGATTAAATTTCTCATCGGTAAGCGAGGGATTTGAAGCCATGGGATGGTCGGCCCATATTTTCCCCGAAATCGATGCCGGTTTCTTTGTTATGGTTACCCTGCTGGTAATCCTGACCGGGATACTTTCGTCGATTGTGCCTGCCCGGAAAGCACTCTCCCTGAATCCGGTGGAAGCCATCCGCTCCGAATAATGAAAATGATTACACAAAACATAGGTAAAAAATAAATCCATTGCCATGAGCAGCATAGAAATAAAAAACCTGGTGAAAATATACAATGGCTCGGCCATCCAGGTAAAAGCCGTTAATGAAGTTAGCCTGAGCATTGAGCAAGGCGAATTTACGGCCATTGTTGGCCCCTCGGGATCGGGGAAAACAACCCTTCTGAACTTGATCGGGGGGCTCGACGTTCCCACTTCGGGCTCAATTATCGTCGACAAAACCGATCTTTCCACCCTAAGCAGAAAGCAACGGGTAGATTACCGCTTGTACAATATTGGCTTCGTATTTCAGGCCTACAACCTGATACCGGTGCTTACGGCCAGGGAGAATGTTTCGTTTATCCTGGAAATGCAGGGAGTGCCAAAGGCAAAAATTGCCGACCGTGCCCGGGAAATCCTGGAGCAGGTGGGTTTGGGCGAACGGATGAACAGCCGCCCCAACCAGCTTTCGGGGGGGCAACAGCAACGCGTTGCCGTTGCCCGGGCGCTGGCATCCAAACCCAAATACGTGATCGCCGACGAACCGACCGCAAACCTCGACACCAAATCGACCGAAAATCTACTCGACATCATGGAGGAACTGAACCGGAAAGAAAACATCACGTTTCTCTTTTCGACCCACGATCAGCGCGTCGTAAACAAAGCCCGGAGGATCATCGTCCTTGAGGACGGCAAAATCGTCAAAGACCAGCGAAAAGAATGAGCTTCTTTCTCAGGATAGGGATTGTTGCGTTTTTTTTACTGGCAACACGCTTTGCCCTTCCGGGGCAGAGTGTTACCCTCGGAGGGTACATCAAGGACATGGAAGGTGTATATTTCTTCGAAAATGCGCTGCCACTACCGGGTGGCAAAACGATCTCTAATACCCATTACAACCTAATACACAACCGGTTGAATCTGAAAATTTACCCCATAAAAAACGCGACCGTTGCCCTTGAAATCAGGAACCGGGTCTTTTTTGGTCCCCTTTTCTCGTTGGTTCCGGGTTATGCAAATGGATTGGAAACCGATCCCGGGCTCGTGGATCTGTCGTGGAACCTGGTTGAACAAAAGGATTGGTTTTTCAATACAACCATCGACCGGGCTTTTGTCGACTATACACTGGGAAACTGGGAAATCAGGATCGGGCGACAACGAATCAACTGGGGAATCAATCTGGTGTGGAATCCAAACGACCTTTTTAACGCCTTTTCTTTCACCGATTTCGATTATGAGGAACGACCCGGAAGCGATGCGGTTCTGCTTACCTGGTACCCTACCTTTTCCTCATCCTTCGATCTGGCCTGCAAGGCAGCAAAGGAAGAAGAAAACCGTACTTTGGCAGCCCGTTACCGCTTCAATTTGTGGAATTATGATTTCCAGGTTCTGGCGGGTCAAACCGGGTACGATTACGTGGTCGGGGGCGGATGGTCGGGGAACATCCGGGATGTATCTTTCCGGGGCGAAGCATCATGGTTTCTGCCCCGTGAGTCGAAAAAAGAACTGTCGGACGAAGCGCTTTCGGCAACCGTTTCGTTCGATTATACCACCGCATCATCGTTTTATATTCACGCTTCCTTTTTATACAACAGTATGGGGACAATAAGCAAAGGGCATGGCTTTTCGCTATTGGATCCCAATCAGCCCATCAGCGCAAAGAAGCTATCCATTGGCCGATACGAACTTTTTGGACAATTGTCGTATTCCATCAGCCCCATAGTCGGAGCCAGCCTGGCCACCTTATACAATCCGGTCGATTATTCGATGTTTGTGAGCCCTGCTCTGACCTTTTCGCTACACGATGTACTGGAATTGTTGCTCACCTCCCAAATTCTTCTCGGCGAACAAGGAACTGAATATGCGGCAATTGGAAACGCATATACCCTGTTTGGCCGTATCCGGTGGAGTTTCTGACCGACATCTTTTTTACAAACTCCGAACAATCTAAAGAGTTTTTCTCTATCTTCATTTTTTCAATTTGAAGATTATGGAAATTCAGATCAAAGAAGTAAAAACAAAAAAAGACCTCAAGGCGTTTGTATATCTACCCGAAAAAATTCATAAAGACCACAAGAACTGGGTTCCCCCGCTTTATTCCGACGATATGGTTTTCTTCGATCACCGAAAAAACGATTCGTTCAAAAACTGTGATCATATTTTGATTTTAGCTTACCGGGGAAAAGAATTAGTGGGCCGTTGCATGGGCTTAATTCACAACAAATATAACCAGGATCATAACGAAAACTGCGGCCGTTTTTCTTTTTTGGAAACCGATAATGACCGGGAGGTATTTAATGCTCTTTTGGATTACACAGCGAGCTGGGCCAAATCGAAAGGAAAAACACAGCTAATTGGGCCTTTTACCTTTTCGGATCACGATCCCCAGGGATATCTGATTGAAGGTTACGATGAAGTAAACATTATTGCCTCGTACTGCAATTACCCTTACATTACCGATTTTTGCAATCAATACGGGTTCCGTAAAAAAGTCGATCTGGTGGAATACAAAATAGAGGTTCCCAAAGAAATTCCTCCCATTTACGCAAAAATCGGGGAACGTTTTCGGAACAACCAGAGCACTATCCGTATTGAAGAATTCACCAGCAAACTACAGTTCCGTCCCATCATCAAGCCGGTATTAACATTGATCAACAACACGTTTAACGACGTATACGGGTTCACTCCCTTTTCAGACAAGGAAATGAAAGACTATGCCAACCGGTATATTTTTCTTTTGAGCCCGCATTTCATAAAAGTTGCCCGGAACGAACAAAACGAAGTGGTCGGGAGCATCATCGGGATGCCCGATCACAGCATCGGTTTTCAAAAATGTAAAGGAAGGCTTTTCCCGTTTGGCTTCATCAAACTGATTGCATCGGGTTATAAAACCAACCGTCTGATTTTACTGTTGGGGGCTATTGATCGGCGCTACCAGGGACGGGGGATTGATGCCTACATGGGCATGAAAATGATCGAGTCGGCCCATAAAAAGGGAATAACCGTGATAGACTCCCACCTGGAACTGGAGACCAATGTTAAAGTTCGTGCCGAAATGGAGCGCATGGGCGGAGTGGTGTACAAGCGATTTCGGATTTATGAAAAGGATCTGTAACCTCTTTGTACGCTGTAGTATCCACATTGAGCAGGTCGAAGAAATCATACAACAGGGCGAATCCGAATCTTTTTGTTTCAAGGCTGTAAAGTGCGTTGGACTTTCCCATGTAGTACAAAAAACAAGCCTTTGACTTTGGAAAGTCAAAGTCCCATTGGGTGCAAAATACAAATTCTGTGCAAGTATTATAATCACTTCAACAAACGGTGAAACCTGGAGCAGCACCTGATCCGTCTTAAATAATTCCGGGTATTTCCCCCAACCGATTCACTCAGGGATACGTCCCTGCACATAGCTTCATAGGATTAAAATACCAATGGCAGTTTTATGCATAATACGGTATGTAACATAAATACGAAAACTTCCATTTCACGAAAATTCTGAATTCCGGCCATACACAGCGCATGCTTTTTTGAATCCCGACGTTCGTTGGGACCGTGGCCGGTTTTTCGCTCATACATTTACACACCCCACCCTCCACATAAATGTGGAGGCAATTCAACGAACGAAAACCAGGAAAAGGGATACCCGACTCTAGGCACTTTAGGCACTTGCATAAAAAAACCCCGGCTCAGTAAAGAACCGGGGTTTCGT
>DAIMEA010000112.1:0-10432 GCA_036725585.1 Prolixibacteraceae bacterium
CGACCCATGGTGATTACCCCGCGGCCATGCGAAAAGTAGCCGAAGAATTCAACGTACCCCTTATCGATCTGAACGAAATGACAAAAACCCTTTATGAAGCCTGGGGAACCGAAGCCTCGAAACGTGCTTTTGTCCATTATCCCGAAAACACATTTCCGGGACAGGAAAAAGCGCTCGAAGACAATACCCATTTCAATACTTTTGGAGCCAACGAAATAGCCCTTTGCGTGTTAAAGGGGATCTGCGAAAAAGTACCCGAACTTAAACCCAATATTGTCCGGTTTGACACGTCGTATTCGCCTGCCAATCCTTCTTCCTTTTCCGATTGGACACTGATCATGAGCCCCCGGTTTGTCAGTAAAAAACCGGAAGGAAATTAATAAATTCGCACTGTTCATTGCTTAATTTTACCTTTATGTTTCAAAAATACCTGTTTGCTTTTTTATTGGCCCTTCCCCTTTTCGCATTGTGCCAAACGGGTAATAAAGCCAACAAACCCCTTTATCGCGATCCTGTATACGACGGTGCGGCCGACCCGGTGGTTATTTGGAACGAAGCCACCGGAAGCTGGTTCATGTATTATACCAACCGACGGGCAACCATCGACGATCCCGACGGGGTGAAATGGGTGCACGGCACCCGCATTGGCATTGCCCAATCGAACGATGGTGGGGCAACATGGCAGTACCTCGACACCTGTAATATCAACTACCGACCCATAGCTGAATATACCCACTGGGCGCCCGAAGTAGTCGTTCACGAAGGAATCGCCCACATGTACCTGACCTATGTTCCGGGCATTTTTGCCGACTGGAAGCATCCCCGTTGGATTGTCCACCTCACGAGCACCGACGGCATCAACTGGAATTACGAATCAAAACTGAAACTGGCTTCCGAAAAAGTGATCGATGCCTGTGTCGCCCGGCTTCCGAATGGTTCCTGGCGCATGTGGTACAACAACGAAGCCGAAGGAAAAACCATGTATTATGCCGACAGCCCCGATCTCTATAACTGGACCGACCAGGGAAAAGCACTGGGTTCGTTCCGCGGCGAAGGCCCCAAGGTCTTCAACTGGCAAAACCAGTGGTGGATGATCATCGATACATGGCGCGGACTGGGTGTGTACACCACTTCCGACCTGGTTCACTGGGACAAGCAAACCGAATTACTTTTGGCCGAACCCGGAACCGGCGAAGACGACCAGGTAATTGGAGGCCACCCCGATGTGCTGGTTCAGAGTGACAGGGCCTACCTTTTCTATTTCACCCACCCGGGAAGAAGGCCTGAAGTGCCCGATCGTATGATGACTGAAAAACGCCGTAGTTCGATCCAGGTAACGGAACTGATATACAAAAACGGAATACTAACTTGTGAGCGGAATAATCCAACAATGATGAATCTAAAATCTAAGTAATCCTATGATGAAAAAATTTGCATTCCCGATCGTATTGCTTTCTTCATTTTTAATGATCCACTGCAAAACAGAGTCAAAAACCGAAACTGCCGGTTCAAAAAGCACAGGTGTTGTTGAAATAAAGGCAGGCAATCCGATCATCACCGATAAATACACAGCCGATCCGGCTGCAATAGTATGGAACGACAAGGTATATTTATATGTTGGCCATGACCAGTGCCCCCCCGACCGAAACCGATACCAGATGCACGAGTGGTTGATCTATTCATCGGCCGATATGGTGAACTGGACCGAAGAGGCTGCAGTTAATGTGGCTGGAACATTCGCCTGGGCTATTGACGATGCCTGGGCATCCGAAGTAATTGAGCGAAACGGGAAATTCTGGTGGTACGTTACGGTGTCCCACAAGGATATTCATGGAAAAGCGATCGGGGTAATGGTTTCCGATACCCCCACCGGACCCTTTCAGGATGCCCGGGGTTCCGCCATCATCACCAACGATATGACCACCGATGTAGACATCAGTTGGGACGATATCGATCCCACAGTATTTGAAGATGAAGATGGGCAGGTTTATTTGTTCTGGGGGAATACCCAATGTTATTCCGTGAAGTTAAACGATAACATGATTGAATTTGAAGGCAAAATCCATTCGGTAGAAGGTTTGCCCCACTTCACCGAAGCGCCATGGATGCACAAAAGAGACGACTGGTATTATCTTTCGTATGCTTATCAGTTCCCTGAAAAAACAGCGTATGCGATGAGCAAAAGCATCGAAGGACCCTGGGTTTTTAAAGGCATTATTAATGAAGTAGCCGGTAATTCAAACACCAACCACCAGGCTATTATCGAATTTAAGGGAAAAGATTATTTCATTTATCACAACGGCAGCATTGTGCCTCATGGTGGTAGCTTCCGCCGTTCGGTTTGTATCGATTACCTGTATTATAACCCCGACGGGACCATAAAAAGGGTTGTTATGACCACTGAGGGGGTTGAGGCCGCTGAATAACCGGATTGAACGATTAACTACCGGAACAATAAATGCCGATTACCATATAGGCAGGTTTCTCAGCCGGTTGATCAGCTCCGACAAACTAAGATTTATTCTGGGCATCCGCAGCCGCCCGTTTGTGGGTTCATCGTCGGCTCGCGAAGAGGAATAAATCTCGTTGATGATCGGTGCATATTGCTCGGCGAGCACTTTCCTTTTCAGTTTCAGGGTAGGCGACATCACCCCGGTTTCGGGCGACCATTCATCGGGAACCAGGCGGTAGCGCTTGATCTCTTCCACCTGTCCCAGAGATTTGTTAATTTCGGCCACCTCTTTTTGTATCGCCAGCAACACTTCGCTGTTGGCCAGCATTTCAACCTTCCCTTTCACGTTCAGTCCTTTTTGGCTGCACCATGTTTCGATGTAGCCAAAATTTGGAACAATAAGAGCAGACGCAAATTTTTCGTTTTCTCCGATAACCATGGCCTGCTCGATAAAAATCGACTCTTTGAGTTTGTTTTCGATTTTCTGGGGAGCGACGTATTTCCCGCCCGAGAGCTTGAATATTTCTTTTTTCCGATCGGTAATCCGCAGAAATTTTCCTTCGACCAGCTCCCCAATGTCGCCGGTATGGAAATATCCGTTGGCGTCGATGACCTGGGCGGTCATTTCAGGGTCTTTGTAATACCCCAGCATCACGTTGGGTCCTTTGCAGAGAATTTCGCCGTCGTCGTCGATTTTCAGATCGATTCCGTCCAGGGCCGGACCAACGGTTCCCACGCGGATGTCGCCGGTAACCAGGTTACTCACGGCTATTACCGGTGAGGTTTCGGTAAGACCGTACCCTTCGAGCGCTTTAATATTGGCTACGCCCAGTACCCGGCCAATGCGGGGTTGCAGGGCCGCGCCTCCCGATACAATTATTTCGACCTTACCTCCCATAAACTCGCGCCACTTGGAGTAGATGAGCTTATCGGCCAATTCCCTTTTCTTCTGATAAAACCAGCTGAATTTTTTCCCGTAGTCGAAGGTATCGCCCAATCGTACCGCCCAGAAGAAGATGGCACGTTTGAAGGCCGGAAGTTCTTTCCCCTTGTTCATGATCCCATCGTAAATCCGTTCGAGAAGCCGGGGTACTGTATTGAACATGTTGGGGCGGATTTCCTTTAGCGCGGGCAAAATCTGGCCGAGGTTTCCCACGTAATAGATGCTGATACCTTTGTATTGGAAATGATAGTTCATGCTCCGTTCGTATACATGGCACAAGGGAAGAAAACTGATGGCATTGGCTTCTTCGCCCAGCGGGTGGTTTTCGGCATGGGCTGTAAAGTTCGACACCAGGTTTCGGTGCGAAAGCATCACCCCTTTGGGGATCCCTGTGGTCCCGGAAGTGTAGATAATTGTAGCCAGGTCGTCGGGCAGAATGGCATCGCGGATCGCTTTTAGTTCAGCCTTCCGGTTATAAGCCTCTCCCAAACGGATGATCTCGGTCCAGTGTCGTACGTTCTCAACCGTTTCGAAACAAAACAAATCCTCCAGTGTGTCAATTTCATCAACCAGGGGTCGGATTTTTTCGCACAGCTTTTTGTCGCCCACTATCACGTATTTGGCCTCGCAATGGGACAGAATATACGTGTATTCTTCGATGGTAATAGTCGGGTAAATAGGTACATGAACGGCGCCTGCCTGGGCAATACCCATGTCGAAAAAATTCCATTCGGGACGGTTAACCATCACGGTAGCGATTTTGTCGCCCTGTTTTACGCCCAATGAGAGAAGACCGTAACTAATGTTGTTGGAATTTTCGATGTACTCTTTGGGCGAATAGGTATACCAGTTTAGACCTTCCTTACCGCCCAGGGCAACTTCTTTGTGTGCAAATAATTCTTTGTAACGATCGAGCAGATCGAAGGTTCGCCCGACCGGTTGGTGCGTTTTTTCCATAACCAAAAATTGAATTTTCCAGATTCAGTTTTCGAAAATAGAATTTTTGGCCAATAATCCACCCTCAATGCAAAATCAAAAACAAAATGCGGCTTTTTATTATTGATAAATACCTATTTTCTTGGCAGATAGTGATGTAAATCCGTATGTGTCAATTCGAACTTCGACAGGGAAAGTTTGAAAAACACGCTTTCTACTCTGTTCTGTTTTTGAAATCCTTATCCCAAAAAATTCACTGCCCTTTGAATTGCATCCTTCAGTCCGTTGGGATCTTTCCCCCCGGCAGTGGCGTAAAACGTTTGCCCGCCGCCGCCGCCCTGTATCGCTTTGGCAGCTTCGCGGATAATTTGGCCGGCATTAAGCCCTTTTTCCTTTACGAGGTTCTCCGAAATCATTACGGTTAAGCTGGGCTTGCCGTCGATGTTTGCGCCCAATACAAGAAACAGGTTATCAACTTCATTCTTCAGTTGGAAAGCAATATCCTTCATATTTTGGGCATTTTCAACCGCTATAATTTGGGCAATTATTCGGACATCGTTCCGGTTTTCGATTTGTTTTTTCAGCGCATCTTTTATTCCGGCGGCTTCTTTTTTCGCACTTTCTTCTATTTGCTTCGTCAGTGTATTGTTTTTGTCGATCAGTTCCTGCACGGCCCCGGAAATATCTTTGGGATTATTCAAAAGGTATTTCAGTTGCTTCATCGTCGTTGCATTGTTTTCGAAAAGCTCCTCCACCCTATCGGCGGTGATGGCTTCGATACGCCGCACTCCTGCCGAGATGGCGCTTTCGGACACAATGTGGAACATGCCGATCTGACCGGTCGATTCGACGTGGGTGCCGCCACACAATTCAACCGAGTCGCCAAATTTGATTACCCGCACCTGATCGCCGTATTTTTCACCAAAAAGGGCGATGGCACCCATTTCCCGGGCCTCGCTCATCGGGATCGTATCGAAAACCTCTGCCTTCAGGTTTTTCCGTATCAGGGCATTGACCCTTCGCTGGATTTTGGAAAGTTCCTCATCGCTTACTTTCTGAAAATGGGAGAAGTCGAAGCGGAGGTAATCCGGAGTAACCAGCGAACCTTTCTGTTCCACATGCTTTCCAAGCACTTCGCGAAGGGCATGATCGAGCAGGTGGGTTGCTGTATGGTTGTTGGCCGTCAGCCTTCGGATTTTTTCGGGAACAACCGCTTTAAATGTGGCTGTAGGGTCGCTGGGTAGTTTCTCGCTTATATGAATAATCAGATTATTTTCCTTTTGCGTATCAACAATGCTTATCTTTTCACCATTCGCTTCGATATACCCTTTATCGCCCACTTGTCCACCCGATTCGGCATAGAAAGGAGTGAACGAAAAGGCAAGGTGGTAAAATTCCTTTTTCGCCGTTTTCACTTTTCGGTAACGGGTTATGTGTACTTCGGCCGCCAGATGGTTATAGCCAATGAATGCTTCCTGATCATCGGTCCGCAAAACAACCCAGTCGCCGGCTTCCTGGGCAGCGGCATTCCGGGATCGGTTCTTTTGCTGTTCCATTTCCGACTGGAAGGTGTCCTGGTCGAGTGAAAGTCCTTTTTCTTTCAAAATCAGTTGTGTTAAATCGAGCGGAAAGCCATAGGTGTCGTAAAGCACAAAAGCGTCTTTCCCCGAAACCATCGGGCTTTTGTTTTCGCGGGCCTTATGAACCAGCCCTTCGAGTAATTTCAGACCGGTTTCGAGGGTGCGCAGAAACGATTCTTCTTCCTCCTTCACCACGTTCATGATCAATCCCTCCTGGGCCACCAGTTCGGGGAACTGGGATCCCATTTGGTCCTTCAGCGCCGGAACCAGGCGATAAATAAAGGGCTCGGTAAAATCGAGAAAGGTATACCCGTACCGAACGGCCCGGCGCAGGATTCGGCGGATGACATACCCGGCCTTGTTGTTCGATGGAAGTTGCCCGTCGGCAATGGCAAAAGAGATGGCCCGCAGGTGGTCGGCAATTACCCGCATAGCAATGTCCTGTTTCTCGTTGTCGCCGTATTTTTTGCCCGATCGTTTTCCTATTTCGGAAATGATGGTTTGAAAAACATCGGTATCATAGTTCGACTGTTTCCCCTGTAAAACCATGCACAAACGCTCGAATCCCATTCCGGTGTCGACGTGCTTTGCCGGAAGGGATTCCAACGCTCCGCTGGCTTTCCGGTTGTACTGAATAAATACCAGGTTCCAGATTTCAATTACCTGTGGATGGTCGCGGTTCACCAGTTCCACTCCGGGAATTTTGGCCCGCTCTTGCTCATTCCGGATATCGACATGAATTTCGGAGCAGGGTCCACAGGGGCCTGTATCGCCCATTTCCCAGAAATTGTCCTTCTTGTTCCCGTTGATGATCCGATTGTCGGGAAGGTATTGTTTCCAATAATTATAGGCTTCGGTATCCCGTTCCACCCCGTCGGCGGCATCTCCCTCAAAAATAGTGGCATAAAGCCGGTCGCGTGAAATGCCCATGGTATCGACCAGAAATTCCCAGGCCCAGGCAATAGCTTCCTTTTTAAAATAATCGCCAAACGACCAGTTTCCCAACATTTCGAACATGGTATGATGGTACGTATCGTGGCCCACTTCTTCCAGGTCGTTGTGTTTTCCCGAAACCCGGAGACATTTTTGTGTGTCGGCGATACGGGAAAACGAAACCGCCTCATTACCGAGAAAGAGATCTTTAAACTGATTCATTCCGGCATTGGTAAACATGAGAGTCGGGTCGTTTTTTACCACCATGGGTGCCGAAGGAACTATCTGATGTCCCTTATTCTTAAAGAATTCCAAAAAAGCATTTCTGATTTGCTGTGACGTCATTTCCGATCGATTGATTTTTTTTTTAATGTTCGAATTAACACGCTGGGTTTTTAGAAAAATATTATTAGTTTTGTCAATATCCGCTTGTTTTTTAACAAGCTCTGCAAAAATAGGAATTGTAAAGTAGGATCGACTAAAAATTATCTTTTTTTTCAACAGAAATGGGGGGAACAAAATACCATTTTAACCCGGCAACACTATCTTTTGAAAAAAAGAGGGTTAAGCCCTTGAAGAGTGTGTTGATTGGCATGGGGACACTGATACTGATCATATCGGGTGCTTTGGGAATTGCTTTTCTCATTCTCTCATATTTCGACACGCCGCAGATGAAATCGTTGCGTGAAGAAAACAAGCAGTTGCTCGCCCAATACAACCATCTCTACGAAAAACTTGGACAAATTGAATCCGTACTGGATGAGATCCAGGTTCGGGATGACAATATTTACCGGGTCATTTTTGAGAAGAATCCCATTCCGGAATCCGTGCGCAAAGCAGGTTTCGGGGGTACCAACCGCTATGCCGGCCTCGAATCGTTTAACGATGCCGAAATTGTACTGAACACTTCACGAAAAATCGACATTGTTTCCAAGCAGGCCTACATACAAGCCAAATCGTACGAGGAAGTGCTCAACCTTGCACTCACCAAGGACCAGGAACTATCGTCGATGCCGGCCATCATGCCCATATCGAACCACGATCTTACCTTTACTTCGTCGGGATGGGGCATGAGGATTCACCCCATTTATAAGGTTCCCATGTTTCATTGGGGCATCGATTTTGTCGCCCCCAGGGGCACCAACGTGTACGCTTCGGGCGATGGAATCATCGAGGCGGTGAATACAGAACGCACGGGGCATGGCAAACACATCATTGTCGACCATGGTTTCGGGTTTAAAACCCTCTATGCCCACATGAGCAAATTCAATGTCAAGAAAGGACAAAAAGTGAAACGGGGGGAGATCATCGGTTATGTAGGCAACACAGGAACCTCTACCGCTCCGCACCTTCATTACGAGGTCGAGAAAAACGGGAAAAAAGTCGACCCGAAATACTACTTCTTCAAAGATCTCACTCCTGAAAAATTCGACGAGCTGGTGGCCATTTCCTCCAACATGGGACAAAGTTTTGATTAATTCAATTCGCCGCCCGTGCCGTTTCAGGAACCCAACATAGAAAAACATTTTTATACCATGGGTGAAGTTGCTGCCATGTTTGGGGTGAATGCTTCCCTAATCCGCTTTTGGGAAAAAAAATTCCCGAGCATCCATCCCCAAAAAAACAAAAAGGGGAATCGTCTTTTCACCCGCGAATCGATCGAAGAAATCCGGCTAATATATCATTTGGTGAAAGAACGGGGCATGACCCTCGACGGCGCCAAGCAAAAACTGAAAGAGAACAAAACCGATGCCCTTCAGGACCACGAAATTGTACGCCACCTGAAACATATTCGTGAATTGCTCGTGGAGATAAAAAACGAACTGGGAAACGATGAAAATTAACGACATTATCGGATGCATCGAAGAAGCTGCCCCGCTCATGCTTCAGGAAAGCTGGGATAACTCAGGCTTGCTCACCGGAAATCCCAACTCCGAAATTGAGTCGGCCCTGATCACGCTCGATGTTACCGAGGCGGTTGTCGACGAGGCGATTCACTTTGGAAACAAACTAATCATCTCCCATCATCCCCTCATTTTCAACGGAATCAGAAAGCTAACCGGAAAAACAGATGCCGAAAGAGCCCTGATCAAAGCCATCAAACACGATATTGCCCTGTACGCCGCCCACACCAACATCGATTCCGTCCAAAACGGGGTAAGCTGGAAAATGGCCCACAAACTCGGTTTAAACGATGTTCGAACTTTAACACCCCAAAAAGGGCTTTTAAAGAAGCTGGTAACCTTCGTCCCATCCGAATACGCACCCAAAGTCAGAGAGGCTATTTGTGCGGCAGGAGCCGGACATATTGGCAATTACGATTATTGCACGTTTAACGGAAGCGGGGAAGGCACGTTCCGGGGAAACGAAAAAAGCGCCCCCTTTGTTGGGGTAGCGCAAAGCATCCATGTTGAAAAAGAAATTCGCATCGAAACCATTTTTCCGGCCTACCAACAGAAAGCCATCTTGAAAGCCCTCACCGGCAGCCATCCCTACGAAGAAGTGGCCTACGATATATATCCGCTCGATAACGTACATCCCTCCATCGGCTTGGGGGTTGTGGGCACATTAGCCTCCCCCGAAACAACCCCGGATTATCTGAAAAAAGTGAAAAACACCTTTGGATGCGAAGTCATCCGCTGGGCCGGGCCTGCTCATAAAACCATCCAAACCGTTGCCCTGTGCGGAGGTTCCGGCAGCACCCTTCTTCCGGCAGCCATCGGGCAAAAAGCCGACCTTTTTATCACGGCCGATTACAAATACCATCCCTTTTTCGACGCCGGAAACGACATTGTTATTGCCGATATCGGACATTATGAAAGCGAGCAATTCACTAAAGAACTTTTTTATGAAATACTTACAAATAAATTTTCTAAATTTGCCCTCCGTTTATCAGCGATCCGAACAAATCCTGTAAACTATTTGTTCTGAAACAATTAATTATAATTCATCCGCAACATGACTGCACAAAATCAGAACGGCGTTGTGAAAGAAATGCCTATTGAAGAAAAATTGAAATTACTGTACGACCTTCAAATGGTTGTATCGGAAATGGATAAACTGAAAATCCTCCGGGGCGAATTACCGCTTGAAGTTCAGGACCTCGAAGACGAAATTGCCGGATTGAAAACCCGGATCAACAATTTTGAAGACGAAATTAAAAACATGGAAACCGCCATCGCGAACAGAAAAACGGCTATTGAAGAGTCGAAAGCCCTGATCGTGAAATATACCGAGCAGCAAAACAATGTTCGAAACAACCGTGAGTTTGATTCCCTGTCGAAGGAAATTGAATTTCAGAATCTTGAAATTGAACTCTCTGAAAAAAGAATCCGGGAATTCTCGCTCGAACTCTCCAAAAAGAAAGAAGCCATCGATGCATCGAAAATCCAACTGGACGAACGAGAAGATGACCTTGACCGAAAACAAAAGGAACTGGAAGAAATCACATCCGAAACCAAAATTGAAACAGATAAACTGAACGAAAAAGCAGCCACTATCGAGGTACAAATCGAAGACCGTTTGCTTTCAGCCTTTCGCCGCATCCGTAAGAATTTTATGTTGTCGGGAAAATGCATATTTCTTCTT
>DAIMEA010000113.1:0-10352 GCA_036725585.1 Prolixibacteraceae bacterium
ATATAAAAAGACTTCGTTAATAGAACAAACTTCTTTGCAGATATGCAATTCTTCTTCATTTCGGAATTCCAATGACACGGATAAACTTGAATGATCGTCGCCTGACAACTTGCATCCAATCGTAAATTGCTCGGAACCAATCTTGAGAATATCTTTAATATGGCCACGTACAATTTGTTCATCCTTATTTACATTATATTGGAGAGATGTTAATTTCTGACCATTTGCTAGCCAACTGATAAACCGTATAGCCTCAAGTGCATTGCTTTTCCCCGAGGCATTTGCCCCGATCAAAACTGTTAACGGTGCAAGTTTAAGATTTGCTTGATTATAACTTTTGAAATTACAAAGATCAAATGACTGTATCATAAAAAACACAAATTGAATAAGAAACAAATATAAGCTGTTTTTTGCAAATGAGCATTCTATTTAATACTACGTTGGGAATATTGTCTGCCTAAAAAACCGAAAGTAATTACACCATCAGATCTATTTAATTTTCACCCTTTTGACATTATTTACAATTGTTAAAGACCAATCAGAAATAAGGTTTTCCTTTTTTACCCTTCTGTGTATTTCATATGACTTGGTCAATACCTTCAATACAGTAGTTAAGGTTGAAGAGCATGGTAAAAGCACTCTTAAAAAACAGAAGTTTTTTTTGTTCAATTCTGGTTTTATACAAAGCTATGTTCCCACCTACTTTTGGATATTTTTGACCGTTAGTGATCAATCAATGTTATTGTGATCAATCAATGTTATTATAGGTATCACAACAATACATAACGGTGTGATAATGATGATTGGTTTAAACTCGGAATTACAGAAGAAAAAATCATAAATTTTACTCTTCAGAGCCCTTTAGCATACTCTCATTATACTAGTTTTCTTTCACAGAAATTCTGTAAACCGGGTTTTTGACCTTCGTGTTTAACAACGTAATTTCATGTTTCCATTTTTAATGTACTGGTTGGCTTCGTGATGGTTCAATCATGAAGATTTCTTTGTTGATACGTTCATATACAGAATAACCGTCGTACCCAATATTATTTGATGCATCATAGTAAATTTCGATTATTGGAGTGTATATTTATTCAAGACAAAATTATCCTTTAAATATAACGCTATGTTTAAGCAATGATTAAATATGTCGTAATAATACGTCGAATTAAAACAAAAAACGTATCTTCGCGACAATACAACAAACCATTTAATGAAAAAATAAATCCATCATGGTCGCATCAAAAACAGAATTGTTCGACACCCCATTGGTTGAGCAGGCTAAATACTTTAAAGCACTGGCCCACCCTGCCCGTCTGTCCATTTTAAAATACCTGGCCGAGACAAAAACCTGTATCTCGGGCGATATATCCGACGAATTACCCTTAAGCCGTACAACTGTATCCCAACATCTGAACGAACTAAAGTCGGCAGGTCTCATAAAGGGTCACGTTTCAGGGGTGAAAACAAACTATTGTTTAGACGCCGGAACCAACAAGATTTTAATCGAAGAGCTAAATCATTTGATCCAGGAATTAAAACCATCCGGCACCATAAAATGCACAGCTGATTTTTAAAAAATTGCCGTCTCATTAAAAAAGAAAAACAATGAAAATATTAATTCTTTGTACCGGCAATAGTTGCCGCAGCCAAATGGCACACGGCTTCTTACAATCGTTCGATCCGAACATTACCGTATGTTCTGCAGGAACAGAAGCTTCAGGAAAACTGAATGAAAAAGCTGTTGCCGTAATGAAAGAAGTTGACATTGATATCAGTCACCACACTTCCGATTCAGTCGATTTATACCTCGGCCAGGAATGGGATTATGTGATTACCGTTTGTGGTGGAGCCAACGAAAACTGCCCTGCATTTTTGGGTAAAGTAAAACACCGTTTGCATATTGGTTTCGACGATCCTTCACATGCAGTAGGAACCGATGAGTATATCTGGAGCGAGTTCCGGCGCGTAAGGGATGAAATAAAAGAAAGCTTCTGGAAATTCTACCAAGTCAATTTGAAAATGAGTTGATTTGAAAATGATTCAATTTGAAAATTATTCAATTTGAAAATTATTCAATTTGAAGATTTGAAAATGATTCAATTTGAAGATTTGAAAATGATTTAATTTAAAAATAAATGGACTATGCGGAACGATAAAGACAACCTAATTGTAAAACTCTCTCTTGAGTTTGCATTGGATATTATTGAATATTCGGAATTGTTGGAAGATCAAAGGAAATATGTAATCGCCCGTCAATTATTAAAATCAGGGACATCAATTGGTGCCAATGTTCGGGAGGCTCAGAATGCTGAAAGCAAAGCCGTCTTTATCCACAAACTTAAGATCGCAGCCAAAGAAGCTGATGAAACAGAGTACTGGCTGTTACTTTGCGAAATATCGAAGAATTATCCCAAAAGTGAACTTATAAAAGAAAAGCTTCATTCAATCATCAATATCCTCTCCAAGATAATCAGCACTTCGAAATCCCATTAACCCATTTTCAAATTTTCAAATTATTAAATTTTCAAATTATCACATTTTCAAGTCAATACAATGAAAGCAGAAGATTTAAAACTTATAGTAAAAGAAAAATACAGTCAGATTGCTGAACAAAGTAAAATTCAGGTTCAATCTTCCTGTTGCGGTTCATCGGGCTGTTGTGGCGAGTTGGAGTTTAGTATGATTGGCGACGAATACCAAAATATTGAAGGCTATAATCCCGATGCTGACTTAGGCTTAGGCTGTGGAATCCCCACTGAATTTGCCCGGATCAAAAAAGGGGATACCGTAATTGACCTGGGTTCTGGAGCCGGAAACGACTGCTTTGTGGCCAGGGCTATGGTTGGTGAAACGGGCAAGGTAATTGGTATCGACATGACAGAAGCCATGATTGAAAAAGCCCGTGAGAACGCCCAAAAACGAAACTACACCAATGTTGAATTCCGGTTGGGCGACATTGAAAATATGCCGGTAACAACCAATATAGCGGATGTAATCATCAGCAATTGCGTATTAAACCTCGTGCCCGATAAAAGAAAAGCATTCAGCGAAATTTTCAGGGTATTGAAACCCGGTGCCCATCTTTCGGTCTCCGATGTTGTGTTAAAAGGCGAACTGCCCGACAAAATCAAACACGCTGCGGAAATGTATGCAGGTTGTGTTTCGGGTGCAATGCAAAAAGATGAATATCTGAACGTAATCGGCGAAAGTGGACTCGTACATGTCAAAGTAGAGAAAGAAAAGCTTATCAATATTCCCGATGAAGTTTTGTCGAATTATTTGAACTTTAAGGAAATTGATGAATTTAAAAAATCAGGGACAGGTATTTATAGCATTTCCGTTTATGCCGAAAAATAATTTGAAGATTAAACGATTTGAAAATGATAGAGATACAATCTTCAAATTTTCAAATCACTCAATTTTCAAATTTATTTTCTTTTCAAATTTTCGAATTCAAACAATTTCAAATTAGAAATTATGCCATCGAAATCTCGTTTAAAATTCCTCGACCGTTATCTCACCCTGTGGATTTTCCTGGCCATGTTTGCCGGGGTTTTCATGGGTTGGTTAAGCCCAAAAGTGGCTGATTTTTGGAACAGTATGTCGTCGGGCACAACCAATATTCCCATCGCCATCGGATTGATTGTAATGATGTATCCTCCATTGGCCAAGGTGAAATATGAAGAGCTGGGCGATGTTTTCCGAAATTTTAAACTATTGGGATTGTCTTTGGTACAAAACTGGATTATTGGGCCGGTTCTCATGTTTGCATTGGCCATAATCTTCTATACGATTTTCCCCGGTGAAAACAATGCCAATCTGCCATACATGTACGGCATTATCATGATTGGGCTTGCCCGTTGTATTGCCATGGTGATAGTTTGGAACGACCTTGCCAAAGGCGACCGCCAATATGCCGCCGGATTGGTAGCATTTAACTCTGTTTTTCAGGTGCTGCTGTTTTCGGTTTTCGCCTATCTTTTTATTGCCATTTTGCCAGGATGGTTTGGAGTACCCGTAAACGACACCGTATCGCAGATAACTATGGGCGAGATTGCCAAAAGTGTTTCCGTCTATTTGGGAATACCTATGTTTGCAGGTTTCCTTACACGGTTCCTCCTCACACGGATTAAAAGCAAAACCTGGTACGAAACCAAATTTGCACCCAAAATAAGCCCGTTAACGCTGATCGCATTGCTCTTTACTATTATGGTGATGTTCTCGCTAAAAGGTGAATACATTGTGAAAATTCCTATGGATGTTGTGCTGATAGCCATTCCGTTGTTGATTTATTTTGTGGTGATGTTTATCGGTTCATTTTTTATGAGCAAAAAAGCTGGGGCGAACTACGAACAAGCTACCACGTTGTCGTTTACAGCAGCCAGCAACAATTTTGAATTGGCCATTGCCGTAGCCATCGCCATTTTCGGCATTAATTCCGGTGAGGCATTTGCGGGCGTAATTGGTCCACTGGTCGAAGTACCTGTAATGATTGGGTTGGTAAACGTTGCTTTCTGGTTCAAAAAGAAAGTATATAAAGCTGAAAAATCCGTACAAACTTTTACCAAGTCTGAAGGTTCTCCGATGTAAAATTGAGAAGAAATTTTCCGAAGTTCATGCCTTCATCGGGATACAATACAGAAAAGTTAACATACTTTATTCAGAAATTCCTTTAATAGGGCGGCAAATTGTTCGGGTTGCTCGGCGTGCAAAAAGTGGGAAGCATTTTCCATCGAAACGATGCGGGCATCGGGGTACATCTCCCGGATCAGGCTTTCGTCGCCGGGCTTGATGTAGCCCGAAAGGGTTCCCCGGACAAAAAGTACCGGGTAAACCGTGATGGGAATCCGGTCGCGGTATTCATCCACATTCACCGATCCAAGAATATGAGGAAGGGACTTCAGCAGAACGGGGGCATTCACCTTCCAGACTAAATCCTTTCCGCTTTTTTTCAGGTTTTTCAGGATAAACATCCGGATCATCCGTTCGGGAATGGGTTGCTCCAATTCCCGTTCAATTTCCTTTCGCGAAGAAAATACCGACAGGTCCATACGGCTCAACGCTTCGAGAATACGGTTGTGCAAATCGATCTGGATATCGGAAGCCGGGGTAAGCAGATAATTTTTCGGAGCAATATCGGCCACTGCCAGGGAACGAATTTTTTCAGGGTAATCGGCTGCGAAGGCCATGGCCAGTTTTCCCCCCATGCTGTGTCCGACCAGATGCACCTTTTCCAGTTCGAGTTCATGGAAGAGCCAGGCCAGGTCGGTCACCATGGCTTGGTAGGTATGCACCGGATCGTGGGGCGACTGGCCGTGATTCCGCAAATCGACCGAAATCACCCGATACCGGTGTGCCAGCATCCGGGCAATGCTCATCCAGTTGTCCGACGATCCGTACAATCCGTGAAGGATGACAAGGGGCAGACCCTCTCCGGTTTCCCGATAAAACAAATTCATTTAACGCAAGCAATCGAGATAACGGGCAATCGTTGTTTCGAGCCCCAGATACAGGGCATCCGAAATAAGGGCATGACCAATCGAAACTTCCGCGATGAGCGGAATTCGTTGAACCAGAAATCGCAAATTATGCAGGTCGAGGTCGTGGCCGGCATTGACCCCAAGTCCGATCTGATCGGCACGATAGGCGGCCAGTAAAAAGGGATTAACCGCTAACTCGGGATTGAGCGGAAATTGAGCAGCATACGGTTCGGTGTAGAGTTCAACCCGGTCGGCATTGCATTCTTTGGCTCCTTCAATCATTTTCAATTCGGTACCCGTGAAAATGGAAACCCGTATTCCCTGTTCATGAAAAGCCGAAACGACTTCGGTTAGAAAACCCCGATGTGTTATGGTGTCCCATCCGGCATTGGATGTTATGGCATCGTGCGCATCGGGAACCAGGGTTACCTGTTCGGGCTTCACATCCAAAACCAAATCGATAAATTTAGGTTCCGGATTTCCTTCAATATTAAATTCGTTTGCTATGTGGGGGCGGATCTCGTACACATCGCGGTAGCGAATATGCCGTTCGTCGGGTCGGGGATGCACTGTAATACCCTGGGCTCCAAACTTCTCGCAATTCATGGCTGCTTCCAGAACGTTCGGGACATTCCCATTCCGGGCATTCCTCAGCGTGGCAATTTTGTTAATATTTACACTTAATCGGGTCATAACATGAAATTCAGGCCTGCAATTTACAATTATTTAAACAGAATTATCCGGCAAACATTTGTATTTGTCGTGAACAAATTTCATTTTTAAGGTTTTAAATAGCATGATTGCCAGACAACTTATATCGCCGACGTTTCCCTCGCTGATTTGCACCGACAAGGGTCAAAAAGCGTTGAATATCATGGATTCCTTCCGGGTGAACCACATCCCCCTTGTGCGCGACAAGGAGTATATTGGTTTGATATCCGACCACGAAATCTACGACTTCGACCTCATGCAATGTTGTTTCGGCGAACGATCGCTTTCACTCATATCGCCCTACATCATCGAGAATCAGCATATTTTTGAAGCCATCCAGATTATGCTGGAACTCAAACTGACGGTATTGCCCGTGCTCGACCTGAACCATGAATACCTGGGGGTTATTTTGATTTCCGAACTGGCAAACTCGTTTCTGAACCTGGCCGGCGCCGGAGAACCCGGTGCGGTGATCATCCTCGAGTTAAGCCCGAATAATTATTCTCTTTCGCAAATAGCCCAGATTGTGGAAGCCAACGATGCAAAAATTTTGTCGCTTTACACAAAAAACCAGGAAGATTCGATGGAGCTGGATGTTACCCTGAAAGTAAATGTGACCGACGCATCATCGATCATCGAAACCTTTGTGCGCTACGATTATTCGATAAAAGCCGTTTACATGGACAATTCAAAACGAAACAACATGTTCACCGAGCGCTACGAACAATTCATGCGTTTCATCAACATTTAATGCCAACAACGTGAGAATAGCCATTTACGGTACCGAAATCAGGGAAGAATACCTTCCGGTTTATCAAAAAACATTCGAATTGTTTCGCAAGTATGAAATCGAACTGGTTTTATCGGAGGAAATCCGGAGTGAACTGCATCAACGGTTTCAAATGGAAACGACCGAAATTACCTGTTTTCGTAAGGACCTGGAGTCCTGTCCGAATATCGACCTTTTGTTGTCGATTGGGGGTGACGGAACTTTTTTGAGCGCCGTACCGCTGGCCCTCGACATGGACATCCCCATGGCCGGTGTAAATTGCGGAAGACTCGGCTTCCTGGCCGACATTTCGCCCGAAAACCTTGAGGAAGCCCTTTTACAATTTATGCAAGGCGATTATACATTGGAACAAAGGGTTTTGCTCGAACTTATCCATCCTACCAACTTGTTCCCGGAATTCAATTATGCGGTAAACGAACTAACCGTCCACAAACTCGACAATTCGTCGATGATTACCATTGCCACCCAGATCAACGGTGAGTTTTTGGCCAATTACTGGGCCGACGGTTTGATCATTGCCACCCCCACCGGTTCGACGGCTTATTCGCTGAGCGTTGGCGGACCGATTGTTACACCGGAACTCGAAGGGCTAATCATCACCCCCATCGCTTCGCATCACCTTACCGTCCGCCCGGTTGTTGTCCCCGACGATGTGGAGATCGAACTCAGTATTGGAGGCCGGGGCAATCAGTTCCTGGTGTCGATCGATCACCGTTCGGCGCCCCTCGATTTTTCCCAGACCATTCGTGTCCGAAAGGCGGCAAAAACCGTTTCCATTGTTAAATTCAACAATCTCAGCTTTTACGCTACACTCCGCAACAAACTCATGTGGGGAGCCGACCGTAGAAACCCGGCTTAAAGCAGGCGCGGTTTCACCACGCACATCACATAGCCAAACTGAAGGAAGGGATTGGTTTCACCTGAATACTTTTTGTATCGCTCAAAAGCCGGAGTTGTCACATAAAAGGAATACCCGGCCTGAAGTGTTACTGCATCAATGATTTTGTAATACAGCGTGAAATCGAGTTCCGACCCCATCGATTTGTCCAAAACAGATAAACCGTCGGTAGCCAGTTGGTGTTCCACATTCCGGAAATGGTGAAAATCGAGTTGCAAACGGATATCCGGGTTTGGGTAGTATTCGGCTTTCAGCATCCAGTCCTGCAATCCCTGTTCCGGCGTTGCCGCATACAAATCCATATAACCGTTTCGCCCGTGCGAAATACCATAGAACGGATTAAAGCTATGGTTGACGGAACGATAATCCGGATCGTTGCTAGTTCCATCTTCGCCCGAATAAAAATCAAGACCCAGCCCGGCCAGTAATTTTCCATCCATCATCTTCCGCTTCAACCAAAAAGAAAACATATACGCATCGATTTTTTCGTTATGGGTATTCAGAT
The DNA here is from genome assembly GCA_036725585.1 of Prolixibacteraceae bacterium. Classification (GTDB taxonomy): domain Bacteria; phylum Bacteroidota; class Bacteroidia; order Bacteroidales; family Prolixibacteraceae; genus DAIMEA01. Next base: position 8,388 of record DAIMEA010000113.1, read on the forward strand.
GATATTGATAATAACCATAAAAGCGAGCATCCCAGTTGGCATGTTTGTATACGATGCCCAGGTTGCTTGTTCCGGTGAGTTTGAGGTCGCTTAGCGTATCGGACTTGGGAAAACCGGTCACGGCTGAAAGAGCGGAAAGGCTTAGATCGCCCAGCGTATATTCATAGCGGATAAAATCGAACATTTTCATTTTGGCAGCCGGGAAAAGATCATTCTTCATCCCGCTGGTATTCCAGGATAAGGCGACATCCAACTTTTGCTTTTCTGCCTGATAGGCAAAGAGAATCGCATCGTAGGTTACCTGGTAATCGTTCCAACTCCGCTGGGCCAGAATGCGCTGGTCGTCGTAATTGAATTGCTGCCGCCCTATTTTGAACGATATCGTGTTAAGCGGTTTCAAGGCAAACCATGCCTGATGAACCGATAACGATTTTGTATTCCCCAGCATGCCGCTGGATGAGTAGTTGTCGTCATCGCCCCAAAAACGGACATCCTGAACCGACAGATACGTTTCCAGCTTCGGGGCCCGAAAACCCACATTCAGCCGGGTTCGTTGCGAAATGGACACCAAAACCGGATCGTCGGGCTTTTTGATGTTTTTATACCCGTTATCGATGATCATGCGTGGACGATACTCCGCATCGATCTGAATTTGCGCATTGAGAGATGCCATTCCGGCAAACACCATAATGGATAGAAAAGAAAAAATACGTTTCATTTTCTGATTTTTTTATTACTGTCTGGTTAAAAAATAATCAATTACTTCACTTCCCATACAAGACTTTCGACCAGGGTGTCATTCCGACGATCCCGCTTGCTATCGGGAGAGGAGAATTGAAAATCGACGTAGTCAAATCTGCCGATACAAGGGATCCCTCATCGTTTCGCTTACCTGCCATTGACAAATTTTAGCAAAATACTGTATGCGAAAGGAATACACAATACCTCATTTTTCAAAAATCCTGTTTTCCGGCCCTACAATTTCACCTCTTTTTCGAAGGTGCCCCGATTGCTTTCGGGGTGGCCGTAGGGAATCGTGTTCTGCTCCCGGAACCCCGACATAAATGTCGGGGCAAAGGATATCTGCCAAGCTGCCAAACCACTGTCATTTATGCATTATGCTCCAAAAATTTAGGTGAGGACTCGGAATGACACTTCCGTCTTCCGTCTTCCGTCTTCCGTCTTCCGCCTTCCGTCTTCCGTCTTCCGTCTTCCGTCTGTTAGTTAATGCTTCCCTTCAGGTATGCCTTGGTTATTTCCGTCTGGGGATTATTAAAGAATTCCTTAGCAGGACCTTGTTCGATCACTTCTCCCAGGTACATAAAAATGACATAATCGGCAATCCGGGCAGCCTGGCGCAGTATGTGCGTCACCATCACGATGGTATAGTTGTTTTTTAATTCCAGGAACTTTTTCTCAATTTCCTGGCTGGAAATAGGATCAAGAGCCGAGGTAGGTTCATCGGCCAGGATGATATCGGGATCGACGGCCAGTCCGCGAGCCAGGCAAAGCCGTTGTTGCTGGCCAATGGAAAGGCCCGAAGCCGGATCCTTCAGCCGGTCCTTAACCTCGTTCCACAAACTGGCCTGACGCAGATAATGTTCTACCCGTTTATCGAGGAAACGACGGTTCACCCTTCCGCTGATTTTCAAACCGTAGGCAATGTTTTTGTAGATGCTCATCGGTAAGGGATAGGGTCGTTGCGATAAAAGCCCCATCCGTTTTCTGATTTCGGTAACATCCCGGTGGGTATGCATGATTTCTTCTCCGTCGATGTAAATGTTTCCGCTCACGTTCATCTCGGGATACAAATCCGTCAAACGATTCATGCACTTTAACAACGTGGTCTTTCCGCAACCCGAAGGCCCAAGGATGATGGTGATCTTGTTTTTGGGAATCCGGACATTTATATCGTTCAAAATCACCTTATTTTTGATACTGAGGTTTACGTTCTCGACAAGAATT
>DAIMEA010000114.1:0-10289 GCA_036725585.1 Prolixibacteraceae bacterium
CCTTCCAAATTGGAAAACCTGGGGGGAAAACGATCCCGAAATCGAACCGGTAACGGGTTGTTCCCTTACCGGTGAATAGCTTACATTCCCTTCGATAATTTCTCCCGCTCCCTCCGGATTGTTTTCGTGTTGCGGGCCGCTCGGGTGCCCCCAGTAATTATCCGGAACCGTTACCGGGGTTGTGCCTTCATTTATTAATGCTTCTTCGTTGTTGTAGAAATCGTTATTGGTAAAAACAGGAGTTGATCCTTCCATGATTTCAACCGCTGTTTTGCTGTGATAAAAACGCGAATTGGTAAAAGATGGGGTGCCTCCGTTGATTCGGATATAGGTCTGTTCAAACCGGCAATTCACAAGGGTGCCACCCGAATTTTTGTAGAAATAAATTTCGCCCCGGTTGTTTTCGCTTCCGATAAAATGCACATTTGATGCATGAAGGGAACAATGATCGGAACTGCTTGTGCCCAATTGCAGTCTTTTTTGGTTCATGCCGATACAAGTGCTGTCGGTTAAGGTCAGGGTTGCTTCGTCTTCAACATAAATATTTACGGAGAGCTGATAATTCCAGTCGTATTTTGGCAGGGTGTTGTTTTCCCGCGTAGAACCGAAAAGCCCGATGTACGGGTTTTCCGAAATATTTCCATGAATGACGGGGCTCCTGCTCACCGAAAGCAGTATAGGAAAAGCTGTGTTTTCAAACCGATTGTTTTGTATCATCAGTTCGTTGCCGGCGTCTTCTTCAATTTTGATGTTTACCCGATCGAACGAACATTGTTCGATGTTTCCCGTGCTGTTGTCTTTAACGATCAACGATCGTTCGGATGAGGATCCCGAAAAGAAATGCACATTGCGGGCTTCAATGGTCCCGCTGCTGGTATTTCCAACCGAAAATGTGTACCGGTCGAAGTCGATCGATATGCCTTCCCCGAACGAAAGGGTCGCGTTGTTTTTTATATAAATCGAAGAAGTGAGCTTGTAATCCTGCTCATACCTGGGCAGAGTTTTGTCTTGTTCCAGGCTTCCGAACAGGCCGATACAATTATTATCACAAACGATTCCGGAAAGGGAGGGTGAGCGGGAAATGGAAAGATCGACCGGGTGGTTAACCTGGCTGAACTGGTTTGTATTCAATGTGATGCTGTCGGAGGCATCGCTGTTGATTTTTACGAATACGTTATCGAACAGGCAGTTTTGAATGTTTCCGAAACCGCCATCGTGAAACTCAACCCGCTTGTCGGAAGTAGTATGGCTGAAAAAGGAAACATTATGGGCTTCAAGTCCTCCGGGTGTGCTGTTACCTACAAAGAGGGTATGTCCGGCAATGTCGATCTGTACATGGTCTTCAATGTTCAGGAGCGCATGGTTCCGGATGAACAGGTTTGCCGAAAGCGTGTATGAATAGTTCCTAAGGGGGAGTGTGCAGCTTTCGTCGATGTAGCCTGATATCCCGATGCTTTCGATCGAACTGCTCTCTCCCTGAATATTGGGGAGCTTTAAGGGAGAAGCATCGAAGGGGAGGCTTACGTTCTCAAAGCTGTTTGAGGTGAAGCGAAGGGTGTCGCCGGCATCGGATTCAATTTCCATAAAAACATGATCGAACATACAGTTGGAAACCTCACTGCATCCGCCGTCGCGGATGACGATGCTTTTTTCCGAAGGGGAACTGCTACTGATGAATGCCCCGTTTGCCACAAGTTTTGCCGGAGTGCCATATCCGATGTAGATGCGGTAATTTTTCAGGTCGATGGTGGCTCCTTCGGCAATGGTAAGCGAAGCATTCCCTTTTATGTACAGGTTACCGTCGAGTATCCAGGGGCTTTGTGCCGCTAAAAGTGTTGTGTCGCTTGTTATTGTCCCGCTGATTTCTGTCTGGCCGAAGGTTGTCAGGTTTAATAACAGCATTAAGATGGGGATAGCTGATATTCGTTTGATTGTGGCAAACATAACTCAATAAGTAAGGATTGATTTTCATCAATAGCAAACCTTGTCAGAATCCGGTCAGGTTTCACTGATAGAGTCATCTGATAAGTAATAATAGCTTTACTATTCAAGTCGTCAAAGAACAGTCTAAGAATCAATAAACTTACGAATTTTTTTTTGAAATGGTATTTTAATGGTGCCTGATTTATGAAAAGCACTTTTTGTATATTGCAAAGTGCAAAATTGAAAACGATAACTTTAAACAAGATAACCATTATGCCAATATTGTATCATCGTATTCGATTATTGATAATTTGCCAGGTTTTTTATTTAGCCCCTATAAGCATTCAGGCACAGCATTTGGAAAAGGAAGTCCATTTTGTTGAACAAAAATTTTTACCCTTTTATAATCTTAAAAAGATCAGTAATACGGACATTTTCCAGGGAAATACCCGGAAGAAAAATTACTTTGAAGGTTGGTATTTTAAAATGGTTTCGAAAGATGGACAATTCATCCTTAGTGTGATTCCGGGAATATCTCTTTCCCATGACGGACTGGAGCAACATGCCTTTATTCAAATAATAGATGGCATTACTGCCCAAACGAAATACTTTTCTTATCCCATTGATGAATTTTCGTTCTCAAAAGAAAAGTTTGCAATTAAAAGATGAAAGACAGCACAAATATTGCCGGTCTGGAAATGGTTGGAGATTACTTCTCTTTGCAGGGTATAATAAATTAAGCGATCGGCTATAAGGGTTCTGCAATGAAGTTGTTGAATTGGATCTCATTCGAGCAATGACCGTGGATTATGTGGGCAAATAAAATCGTTCTCCAACTTTTGCACACGTGTGTATTATTTCTATTTTTGTTGTTGGTATCAACCGGTGCTGTATGCCGGAGGTGGAAACCAACCTTATTGATTCAACCAGAGCAATTTTGAAGAGAATCACCATAAAAGATATTGCCCGGGAGCTCAACCTCCATCATTCAACGGTTTCACGTGCACTCCGGAACGATTCGAGCGTTAAGGAAGAAACACGGCAAAAGGTGAACGATTTTGCCCGGGAAAAAGGCTATCAGGTGAACATGAGCGCCCTGCAAATTAGGGGCAGCATAAAAACAACCCTGGCGGTTATTGTTCCGAATATCAATCATGCTTTTTTTTCAAACATTATCAGTTTTATCAGCAATCAGGCTTTCGCCCGGGGCTATGTTGTTTCCGTTTTTCAATCGAACGAACGTGTTGCGCAGGAGCAGGAAATTATTAAGGCCGTTATCCGGAACAATATGGCCGGAGTGATCGCTTCGCTGTCGATGGAAACCGATCAGGTCGATCATTTCCGGCAATTGCAGCAATTCAATATCCCGCTGGTCCTTTTCGATCGGGTGAGCAACGAAATCGATGTTCCCAAGGTAGTCATCCATAATGCACGCGCCGTGGAAAGTACGGTCGATGTGTTGGTCAGGAAAGGATGCAGAAAGATTGCTTACCTGGCGGGAAAGTCGTCGGTGTTGAATTATCACGAAAGGCAAACAGGCTATCTGGCGGGTGTGCAAAAAAATGGGCTGACATACAGCAATATTTTGGAACTGAGCGATGGGTTTACCATCCCCAATGGTATAAAACAATCCCGTAAGTTATTGGGCGAAAAAGAAATACCTGATGCCGTACTTTGCGATTCCCATCTGTTGATGCAGGGCTTTGTTGCCGGGGTACATGCAGCCGGTTCGAAATCCGCCCCCATTACAGTGGCTTCTTTTGGCGGTTACCATGGGTTCTCGTCGGTTTATCCCGGTGTTGTTTTTATTGAACAGCCCGAAAGAAAGATTGCCGACGCATCCCTGGACCAACTGCTTTACTGCATTAACCATTCTTTTCCGAAACATCCGGAAGTACAGCGTTTTGATGTTTCAATTATTGAGAATTAGTTAAATATTAATAAAATACGAAACAATGCTGAAAGGAATTTCCCCATTAATCAGTCCCGAATTACTGGCCATTCTAGCCCGGATGGGACATGGCGATGAAATCGTCTTGGCCGATGCCCATTTCCCGGGCGAAACGTTCAATAACTGTGTCGTCCGCGCCGACGGTCTGAAAATTGCCGATTTGCTGGCCGCCATTCTGCCCTTGTTCGAACTCGACAGTTATGTACCTCATCCCCTTGTGATGATGGCCGCTGTGGAAGGAGACAGCCTCGATCCGGAGGTGGAAGCCCATTATCGGAAAAGCATCCGGATCACCAATCCCGATGCCGCACCCATTGAGCGCATCGGTCGCTTCGACTTTTACGAACGGACAAAAAAGGCCTTTGCCGTGGTGATGACCGGAGAAACAGCCAAATATGGGAATATCCTGCTGAAAAAGGGGGTAACTCCCTGTTGAATTTTTCCGGTAAGTAACCAACAACATCTAAATAAAGGAACGTAAATCTTATGGAACTATGAATAAAGAAATTGCAAAAAGTGTCGTCGTACCGGTATCGTTGCTTTTACCCTTTGTGTTGATAACCATTTGTTTCCCCTTGTGGGGCTTTGCCAACGACATTACCAATCCCATGGTTTCGTCGTTTAAGACCATTCTGTTGATGCCCAACTGGCAGAGTGCACTGATCCAGATGGCCTTTTATGGCGGTTATTTTGCCATGGCTTTCCCGGCAGCCCTGTTTATAAAAAAATATTCGTACAAGGCAGGGATCTTGATGGGACTTGGTCTCTATGCTGCCGGAGCCTTTTTGTTTATCCCGGCTACGTACTTATCGGTATATGCACCGTTTATCGTTGCTTATTTTGTAATGACCTGCGGCCTTTCTTTTCTCGAAACCAGCGCCAATCCATTCATTTTAGCGATGGGGCCTGAAAGTACCGCTACACGGAGGTTGAACCTGGCCCAGTCGTTTAACCCCCTGGGATCGTTGGTGGGGATGTTTACTGCGCGGGATTTTATTCTTTCAAAACTGAATAAGGCCGATTACGACCAGCGCATGGAAATGCTGGATACGAATCCCGAGCTGTTGAAACAAATAACCAATGCCGATTTGTCGGTAGTCCGAAATCCGTATGTGGTGATGGGATTTGTCCTTTTGGTCTTTTTCCTGATCGTGGTGTTTGTGAAAATGCCCCGGCCCGGGAAGGATCATTCCCTTCATTTTATGGATTCGGTAAAGCGTTTGTTGAAAAGAAAGCGCTACACCGAAGGGGTGATTGCCCAGTTTTTTTATGTCGGGGCCCAAATACTATGTTGGACGTTTATTATCCAGTACGGAGAATCGATTGGGTTGACACGGGAGCAGGCCCAGGGCTATAACATTGTAGCGATGGTGCTTTTCGTTACCAGCCGTTTTATTGCCACAGCTCTGATGAAGTACGTTTCTCCAGGTAAAATGTTGATGGTTTTCGGAATCGGTGGTGTTCTGGCCACGTTTGGGGCAATCGTTCTTCCCGGCATGGGTGGATTGTATAGCCTCGTTGCTGTTTCTGCCTTCATGTCGCTCATGTTCCCAACCATTTATGGCATTGCGCTCGAGGGTGTGGGCGAAGATGCCAAATTCGGAGCTGCCGGCCTGATTATGGCGATTCTGGGCGGTTCGGTCCTGCCCCCGCTTCAGGCCCTGATCTTTGATTTGGGCGGACCAGGGTATACCGATCTTTCCATCGGCGGAATCAACGAAGTGCGTATTTCTTTTTTCCTTCCGCTTGTTTGTCTGGCTGTTGTTGCCATCTATGGATATCGAACCCTAAAAATTCATAAACGATGAAACGAACACTCTCTCTTCCGCTTATTCTCATTCTTCTTCTTCATTTTACCGCTTGCCAGGAAAAGGCACCGGCCGATAAAATGGAGTGGTGGAAAGAAGCCCGCTTCGGGATGTTTATACACTGGGGAATTTATTCTGTTCCTGCCGGTGTTTACCAGGGAAAAGAAATCCCCGGAATTGGAGAATGGATCATGAACAACGGAAAAATACCTGTGGCCGAATATGAAAAATACGCGGAGCAGTTTAATCCAAGCGATTTTGACCCCGAAGAATGGGTGAAACTGGCCAAAGAAGCCGGAATGCGCTACATTGTCATTACATCGAAACACCACGATGGCTTTGCCCTTTTCGATAGCAAAGTCAGCGATTTCGACATCATGGATGCGACTCCATTTCAACGCGACATCATCGCTGAGTTGGCGGCAGCCTGCAAAAAGTACAAGATGCCCCTGGGATTGTATTATTCGCAGGCCCAGGACTGGCACGAACCGGGAACGGCAGCAATTGGCGGGCGCTGGGATCCGGCCCAGGAAGGCTATATGGACCAATATCTCGACGAAAAAGCAGTTCCGCAGGTAAGCGAAATTTTAAATAACTACGGCGATATAAAGATTCTTTGGTGGGATACACCCAGCGATATGACCCCCGAACGGGCAGCAAAATTCTTTCCAGAAATGGAAAAACATCCCGATCTAATTTATAACGATCGCCTGGGAGGCGGTTTTGAAGGCGACCTGCAAACACCCGAACAGCACATCCCGGCAACGGGCATTCCCGGGAAAAACTGGGAGGTGTGCATGACCATGAACGACACCTGGGGCTTTAAGGTGAACGATCATAACTGGAAAAGTACCGAAAAACTAATCCGTAATCTGATCGACATTGCTTCGAAAGGCGGAAATTTTCTGCTGAATGTGGGGCCGACTTCCATGGGACTTATCCCCGAACCTTCGGTTGAGCGACTGAAAGAAGTGGGCGCCTGGATGAAAATCCATGGTGAAGCCATTTATGGCACTTCCGCCAGCCCGTTCAAAAAACTGGAATGGGGAAGGTGTACCCGAAAAACAGATGGAAAAAACACTACGCTCTTTTTCCATATCTTCGATTTTCCTTCTAACGGAATACTGACCATTCCCGAACTTGATGCAGATATTCAGAATGCCCGGCTGCTTTCCGATCCGTCGAAAAAACTGCGCCTGCTTCGCGAGGGAAGCAACCCGCAAATCGATCTTTCCGGCGTGACGCCCGATCCTCTTGCTACGGTGATTGCTTTGGATATAACAGGAGAAGTGAATGTATATTCGGCTCCGGATATCCATCCTCTTTATCCTGTTTTTACCGATACGGCCTGGTTCTCGGTTCAACACGATATTACGGGGGCAGAAGTCCGCTTTACCCTCGACGAATCGGAGCCTTCCCTGTCTTCGCCATTGCTTGGCGACAGAAACTGGATGACAGCCGATCGGTCTTTTGTGCTGAAAATAGCCTGTTTCCGGGGCGATCAACAATTGGGCGGTATTTCGGAACAAAGATTCCAAAAGGTGCTTCCCATCGAAGCATTGCCTGTTCGGAATCCCCGTCCCGGACTGACGTACTCGTACTATGAAAAACTCTGGGACCGACTTCCCGATTTTTCTGCAGAATCCTCTGTTGAATCCGGAGTTTGTTCGCTGCCGGGTATTTCTCTGAAAAAGAGAGATACAGATTATGGCCTGGTATTTCGTGGCTTTCTGAATGTTCCTGAAACAGGAATTTATGCATTCCGGCTCACCAGCGACGATGGTTCCCGGATGTTCCTTTCGGGCGAACAAGTCGATAACGACGGGCTGCACGGTATGGAACCCGTTACCCTGAACCTGGGCCTCGAAAAGGGATTTCATCCCCTCGAAATTCAATTCTTTCAGGCCGGCGGAGGCGATGGACTGAAGCTGGAATGGAAAACGGATTGGGATGATTTTTCAGCAATCACGGAGAAGTATTTTTATTACCGACAATAAAGCTTCCGGTTTTTCTTAATCAATACACATCATGAAATATTTTTTTCTTTTCCTCATTGTCTGTGCCCTTCTAATAAACGTTTCCTGTACGAAGAATGGAAAAACAAAGTATCAACCCACGTTTGAATCGTTGGAACAGGCTGATCCCGTTCCGGAATGGTTCAAAGATGCCAAATTCGGCATCTATTTTCACTGGGGCGTTTACGCTGTACCGGCCTTCAGCAATGAATGGTATCCCAGAAACATGTACCGGGTTGGATCGCCAGAAAACCTGCATCACATTCGCACGTATGGAATACCAGCGCAATGGCCTTACCATCAGTTTATTACCGGAGGAACAGATGCTGAAGGAAACTTCATACAGTTTGCACCAAAGCTCAAATCAGAAGGAGGAAATTTTGATCCGGCCGAATGGGCACAACTGTTTGCCGACGCCGGCGCCCGCTTTGCCGGGCCTGTGGCTGAACACCACGATGGTTTTTCCATGTGGGCCAGTAAAGTGAATCCCTGGAATGCAAAAGACAGGGGCCCCGGGATCGATTTAGTTGATGTATTAGCAAAAGAGATCCGAAAACGCGACATGAAGCTGATCCTTTCCATGCATCATGCATACAACTTTACCGGCTTTTTTGAAGCCGTTCCCCCCACCGATGATCCCGAGCTGAAAATCCTCTACGGACAGCAGGGCAAAGAAAAAAATGAAGAACTTTGGCTCGAAAAGCACAAGGAAATCATCGACTTCTATCAACCCGATATCATTTGGCAGGACTTTAACCTGAGTGCCATCACCGATACCGTTTTATTGCAATTTCTTGCCTATTATTACAACGATGCCGAAGAAAGGGGAAAAGAAGTTGTTGCCACTTTCAAAGACGGGCTGAATACAAAATGCGCCGTTCTCGATTTTGAGCGGGGCGGACCAACCGACCTGACAGATCATTACTGGCTGACCGACGATGCCATTAGTTCGTCGAGCTGGTGTTACACCGAAGGGATCGGGTATTACTCGAAAAAACAAATCCTGCACGGATTTCTGGATCGGGTCAGCAAAAATGGAAACCTGTTGCTGAATATTTCTCCCAAAGCCGATGGAACCATTCCCGCGGAACAACGGGAAGCGCTCCTGGCCATGGGCGACTGGCTCAAAAAATACGGCGAAGCTGTTTACGATACCCGGGCCTGGGAAAAGTATGGAGAAGGACCTACCAAAATGGGAGCGGCCCACGGTGTTTTTACCGCACCCAAAGAGGGTACGCCCGGGGATGTACGTTACACCCGATCGAAGGACAACACTGCACTTTATGCGATTCTTTTGGGTTGGGATAAAGACCAGGGTTCCGTTGTTCTTAAAGCATTGTCGGACGACCGGATAAACCTGGCTTCCCTGAACGAAGTATTGCTGATCAACGGCGTTTCAGGAGTTGATATTCCATTATCTTTTGTGCAGGACGAAACGGGATTGACAATAACTTTGCCCGAAAAGTCGTTCGATGAACTGGCTTACGTCCTTAAACTAACCTTCGACGGAAAAATTCCTGATTTGGACCAATATGTTGAAATTAATTGTGAACCGAATTATTATCTGTCGCCAGGGGGGAAATCCACTCCGGTTTTAGGCGCTCAGGGTACCTTGTCATCCGACCGGAACAATCCGGCACAGCAATGGACTCTTGAAAAGGTGGGACGCGGGCTTTATTTAATCATAAGCCGGGAGAATGAAGAGAAAGCGCTTACGGCCTTTGGCGCTGAAGTGCGGGTCGAAAAACGTAACGGCGAAAAAAGTCAGGTTTGGCATATCGAGGCATCGAAAAATGCTTTGTTGATGATCCGGAATGCTGAATTCCCGGATCTCTGTTTGTCGTTATCGGGCGATAAGGCGGTTCTGCTGGCTGCCGATGAGCAACCCCTGGGATGGCAATTGCTCGAAAAATGCGAGAAACAACAAGCGCCGTTTAAAAAGCACCGGATTCCGGGTGTTGTTGAGGTGGAAGATTTCGACCTGGGCTGTCCGGGCGATGCATATTACGACCAGGATGAGACCAACGCGGGAGGTAAATACCGCCCAAACGAAGGAGTCGACATCGAAGTTTGTTCGGCGGGGGGCTTCAATACCGGCTGGGCTAAATCGGGCGAATGGATGGCCTACACGGTACACGTACTCGAAAGCGGGTCGTATACCCTGAAGGTGTATGTTGCCACACCCTCCGAACAGAGCAGTTTTCACGTTGAAGTCGATGGTGTTGATGCAACCGGGACCATTCATGTGAAGAGCACAGGCGGATATCAAAACTGGGAAGATGTGGCGGCAAGGATTCAGCTTTCATCGGGTACCCACGTGCTGAGACTTGTCTTCGATGATATCGACTCAGGATTAAATCTCGACAAGATGGTGTTTGTTAAAGATGAATCACTTTAAGATGAAAAAATCGGTTTTAACCGGAATCAATAAAATAGAAACAATCGATGCCCCCGTTCCGGAAATAAAGAACGGGACCGATGTGTTGATCCGCATGGCTGTTGTTGGCGTTTGCGGTTCCGATATCCACTATTACCGGACCGGGCGGATCGGGAGCCAGGTTGTTCGCTATCCGTTCACGGTGGGGCACGAAG
>DAIMEA010000115.1:0-10278 GCA_036725585.1 Prolixibacteraceae bacterium
TGCTGTGCAGCGATCCTTCGGCAATGACGGTTACCGTAGCCGTTCGTTCCGGGCCGGTATTGGGCTGGGCGCTCAGGGTCAGTTCACCGCTTCCCTGGACGGGCAAAACCGGGCTGACCGACAACCACGACTGATCGGAACTGGCAATCCACGAATAAATGGAAGTTACTGTAAGCTCCGATGTTCGATTATCGCTGGCTCCCAGCACGATCGAATCGGACGAAAAAACCGGGGCGTGCATTTTCTGTTGGGTGACAAAAACCGTATCGGTCTTTTGCGACGACATAACAATGATGTGAGCCGTTCGTTGTTCGCCTAAATTTTGATCTACGGTGATTTGAAGGATCGAATCGCCAAAAACGGTTCCGTTGGGGCTTACATGGGCCCAGGATTCATCGGCTACCGTAATCCAAAAATTGTTGGCATCTACCGTAACTTCGTACGTCTGGGTATCGGTGTCAGAAGCTGAAACATAACGGGTAGATAATTCCAGAACCCAGCCTTCCCTAATAAAAAAATGATTCCACGGTTCCAGCGCCTCATACAAGTCTTTGGTACCATAAGGAACATCCAATATGTGCCAACTGCTGAAACTTTCATTGCATTCGATACCCGATGGATCCATGTTGTCGATAACAATTCTGTTCGCATCGCAATTATAAAAGGCTCCAAGCCCAATTCGGGTTACACGGGAAGGAATGTTTACCTGATCCATATATCCAAAGCTTTCAAACGCAAAATCCCCAATTGTTTCAACTGTTTCCGGTATCGAATAGGAACCCGGCCCAACCATAATGTTATCTTTTGACCCCCGAATCAGCAGGGTTTGATCTTTGTTAAGAAGTCCTCCCCCATTGGCGGAAAAAAAAAGATTATCGGGGTTTACCTGAAAAACCATAATAGTCCCCCGAAAAGCATGATCACCGATGAAGGATACACGGGAAGGAATATTAAAAAAACGTAAATGATTGTTTCGAAAAGCTTCAGCACCAATCGACAACAAAGCATCGGGCATGAGCACATACTGTAATTGACAATCCAAGAAGGAACCCTCACCGATAATCTTAAGGGAATCAGGAAAAATGAACTCCTCCAAATTATTGCAATAATAAAATGCTGAATCGCCAATTTCGGTAATACCAGGTGGTAGATTAATCTCAATAAGTTGGTGACACTGACTAAACACTCTTTTTCCCAGCGCGGATATGGAAGCCTCAACCGATATCCGTTCGAGGCTACGGCAACTTTCAAAAGCTCCCTCACCCAACGACATTACCGATTCGGGAATAGATAATGAGGTCGCCAGGTTTTCACAGGAAAGAAAAGCAAAGTCGCCAATGCTTTGGAGTGTAGACGGGAAAAAAGAGATACCCGATAGTACGTAACAGCCATTAAATGCCCTGTCGCCAATCGAAAGAATACCTTCGGGAAGGGTAATCGTTTCTAATCCATAGCAACCTTCAAATGCTTTTAATCCAATGGCAGTTATCGACGTGGGCAGGGTACAGCTTGTCAGAACAGCCCGGTTTCCGGTAAGCGATTTATTAAAAGCGTTGGCCGGAACAGTGTTGGCCGGATAAAAGGTCGATTTGGATCCGCTCGGTCCCTGCGTTCCGGAATAGGCAACGATGGTTGCCGATGCCAAATTGAGCGACGACAGGTCCAGCAGTTCATCGCGCAGGGTTTTGAAATCCCGCGCATCGATGGTTCCCCGGATGGTGAGATCCGTTACTTTTTGCTTGTCGGCCAGGGTTAATACTGTCGAAAGCGTACCTGCCGTCAGGGTTATTCCTTTCGAAACTTGTGCCTGCCCCCCCAGGTACACTAGAATCAGAAAGGCACAGAAGAGTAGTTTTTTCATGTTCATGAATATGGAATTAAGGCAAGTTACGAATATTTACAACATGTCACCGGAAAAAATTATTAGGTTCAACAATGTTTCCACGGAGTGCAATTCCTTCATTCCCTCATTCCCTCATTCCCTCATTCCCTCATTCCCTCATTCCTTCATTCCTTCATTCCTTCATTCCCTCATTCCCCCATTCCTTCATTCCCTCATTAATTATTTTCCTGTCGTGGCAGAATCCGAACCCGGGTTCCTTCGCTATGGGTAGCCAATTCGGGTGCATACAGGCATTGCAGTGTGGTAATTCCGTTTGAGAATTCACCGGGATGAGAAGCCCGTAAGGAATATTCGAACACATAACTCCCCTTTTGCAGGTAGCTAATAAAGAAATTGTGGGCCACATCTTTAACCTCCTGGTAATAACCCAGTCCGTCCTGCCAGCGATAACCTGAAAGGGTTTGCACAGGCTCGAATCCAGACGCCCGCATGTCCTTCAGATGAACAAATTCCATATCACGGCCCGAGCGGATCACCACGCGAACCACCACCTCATTGCCTACCTGTATGGGCTTTTCCTGGGAAACAGGTACCAGGAGTTCTCCTTTCTCTGAAGTTTGTTTCACAAATAATTGCTTTTCGATCGATACGTCGGTACCGGCCCCGGAAATTTTATCGAGTTGCTCGAAGTATTGCCAGTAAGCCGCTCCCCAGGCGATGCCCCGGTTGGGATTGTGCACGTTGATCTTTTCCATTCCGGGTTGGATCTCCTGAGCAGAAAAGGAGGTTTTCACCAATCCTGTTCCTGCTTCGGGCCGCACATCACGGATCGTTTCCAACGCCTTACCCCCCAGGGCAACATTCAGAAGCCTGCTTTCCTGCAGCAGATCGGTTCCCTTTGTAAGCAGGGCGTTGCAGGCTGCCAGCGTGGCCTTGGTACTTTCCCATCGGTTGGTCTGTTTGTGGCGCAACAACCAGATTTTCATTTCTTCAACCGCAGCAGCATCTTGTCCTGTTTCGCTGAAAACCTGAATCATCAGGGCCTGGGTTTCGATCGGCGACTGGTACCAAAAGTAACCCCGGTTGTTATCGCGCCAGTACATTCCTTCTTCGGGAGAACGAAGTGCCCGGTCGGATAACGATCGTACAATGCTCTGAGCTTGTTTATGATCGCCAAAACGCTGGCAGGAAAGTGCCAGCAAGCCCTGGCTCATAATATCGTAGTTTTTCCATAATTTTTTGGCCTGTTGAAAAAAGTAGTTAAAAGCGATCCGGGTATCCCCTTCCGGTTTTTCTTCGGGGAAAAAACTGCGCGCATAGAGGTAATGAAGTTGCAAACGGCCGGGTTGGTGCTTTTCCATTAGGGTTGAATCGTATTCACTTTCCTTTTGCATCTTCTGGTAATCTTCAACAATGCGGGCATCGAGATAGGCCATGGCATTCTTCCGAAGGCTTTCCCATTCCTGTTTTTTCTTTTCCGGAATCAGGTCCATGTCTTCCATTTCGCCCATCCCTTTCACAATGTACTGGGTAATATAGCGGTTATCGGGCATGCCATTGAACCAGGGGAATCCACCATTAGGGCTTTGCAATTCCTGAAGCCGGTTCAAGGCTTTTTCCTGTTCGGCTTCCATCCGGTTTATGTCGAAGAGCAGCCCCAGACGCTGCCGGGTTTCCGACTCATCGCGGGCTTCCATTAACCAGGGGGTTTCGCTCAGCAAAACGGACTTCAATTCCTGATTTTTCTCAAGCTGTGATAAAAACGTTCCCGTATCCACTTTCTTCCACACATCAAAAACAGCTTTGATCCGGGGCGAACGGTTCAACAAAGCCGAAGCGGCCGAATGGGCATAAAAACGACTGAAAACCTGTTCGGAACATTCGTAGGGATATTCCATCAAATAAGGCAGCGACAAAAGGGCATACCAGGCCGGATTGGATGTGTACTCCAGCGTGTACCGGTGATGAGTCAGGGTGGTGGAACCGTGCCCGACCATCTTTTCGAACTGCAGGTTTTTGGTTTCCCCCCCCCGAACCATGAACGGCAGGCTTTCGCGTACCAGCTGCCGGTTCGTTAGCACGGGTATAATTTTTTCTTCTCCATCGGAGTGCTTGTGGGCTTTGGCGAGCACTTTGCAGCCAAGTGCCTGGAAACCTTCCGGAACGGCAATGCTCCATTGGACAAGAGTATTTCCTTCAGGCCCGACTTCAAAGGAGAGCAGCGAATCGCCCCGGATCAAGCTACAGGTAACTGTTTGCAACGATACTGCATCGAACCACTGCAACAGAACATGCCCGCGCAGGGTGTCGCCGGTAAGGTTGGTCACTTTAGCCGACAATTCCAGCTCATCGTTCTCGCGTAAAAAACGGGGCGCATACACCGATACAGAAAGTTCTTTCCGGGTAATCAGCTCTTTTTCTATTCCTCCGTATTGAAACGCTTTTGTATGGGCAAAACCCAAAAAACGCCAGCGGGTAATGGCTTCAGGAATGGTAAAAGAAAGGGTGAGCTGCCCTTCGGTGTCGCTGTACAAATGCGGATAGAAAAAAGCCGTTTCGTTAAAGTTCGACCGGGTTTGCACGTCGGAAAAATCAAGCGGCTCCTTTAGGGATGGAAGATCTTCGTAGGGTTCGGCGCTTGCAAAAGAAAAAATCTCATCTTCTTCCTCCAAAGCACTTTCTTCCTGGACGGCTGAAACACCCCGGATGCGGATTGAAGGAGCGATTTCCTGGGCAACGACTACCTCGTTGATAGCAATTCCCGCGCTCTTTCCGGAGAGAAGCCGGGACCAGCGATTGTATCCCCCGGGATTCAGCAAGGGCAGGCTTTCGTAATTTTTTAACCACAGCAAGTAATGGCTGATATATTGGCTATCTCCGTGTTTTCTTCCCAATCGGTTTAATAAATCGACATTCCAGGAATAATAAGGATAATCCCGATCCGGGAAGAATTCATTTTGCCAGCGGTGTTTCACAAAATAATCGAGGGAAGCATCGTATAAGGTAGCGACCATTTCTGCTGCCTGCCCCTTCCCGCTGGCATCGCGAATGTTCAGGCTCCACTGTTCTTTCTCGCCGGGTAACAGCTCGTTCCGAAAGGTCTGGAAGGTTATTTCGAGTTTGCGATCGCTGTAGGGAACTTCAATCGTAACCGCTTTTTCGTAACGGCGGTTCGCGGCAAGTTGGACAAAATGGGCCACAACGTTTCCCCGATACGAATCTTCGATGGGAATCGATAAACGATAGACATTTTTCCCCGGGGTAATGATTTCGCTCTTCAGCACCTCGTCTCCTTTGGTCAGTTCGTAGCGAATGGGCGTTCGTGGTGTAAGGGAAGTAAGCCATATTTCGGCGCTTTCGCCCGGCTCACATAGGGATTGGACAACGGTAACCCAGTCGTCGGTGTAAGCCGCTTTCGAGGGCTTTTCGGTGACCATCCGAACCCTTTGGCTCCAACGGGCGCTTTGTTTCCCGTCGGTTGCTTCCACATCGAACCGGTAATAACCCGGTTCCGATGCAATCCATTCGTTTAGCAGAACGTTTTCTCCCAGAGGCAATTCAAAATCCTGCTGAAGAATCTGTTTCCCTTTTTTCCAATTTGCAGGAAGATGCTCCTCCCGATATGGATATTCGGGGTATTGTTTCCTGAATGCTTTTTCATCGAGCAAAAAGGTATCGGGGGCAGCCCAGTAGCGATGAACCAAAAAACGACCCGGGGATTCAAGCCGGGTAATGGTAACTGTTGCATGGGCACGAACTGCTTCGTCGTTCAGATTTTTTGCTTCAATTTTCGCCCCCTTAAAATCAGGAACATATACCAGTTCGGGCAGGTCGCAGGAAAGCAACAAGCGGGTTCCGCTCATCCTGAGGGATAACTGTCCGCTTTGTGTTTCCCCGTTTCGATCGGTAGCATCAGCGTTGATCTGGTAACGCATAACCCGGTTCCGGTCGTCGATATCAGAAGCATCGTCGGCAAACCACACGGAAAATCGTCCTTCTGCATCCGTAATTACCTCATAAACACCAATCATTTTTTCGGGAAGGATGGGCCGCCACCACCACCAGAAACGTTCTTCGCTCCGGGTAATGCGACACGAGATCCGTGCATCCGGAACAGGCGTTCCCGAATAGGTTTTCACCAGCCCGGCAACAAGCACCGTGTCGCCAAAAGAATACGATTGTACCGGAGGGTCGAACACGAGCTCAAAGCCCGGCCGACGGTATTCCTCCACCCGAAAGGATACAGAACCCCTGGGGCTTTCGATCCGGTACACCCCGTTCAGGCCAGCTGAAGGGAGAACAAAACTACCGCTGAAGGTACCGTAATCATTCGAAACAAGCTGCAACGAAGCAAGGGTTTGCCCGTTAACATCGTTCAAAACAATGGTTTCGTTGAATTTGGGCACGATGCTGTATTTTTCATCCTTCCTTTTGAGCACCAGCCCCTTAAAATGAACAATCTGTCCCGGACGATATAAAGCCCGGTCGGTATACAGAACGACCTGTTTTTGATCGGGATTCGGGTTGGTCTTTTCGTGAATACCCAGATAACGATCGTTCAGCAGAAGGGTATCGCCCGGGATAAAAACCTTGACCCGGTAGCTTCCCGACTGATCGGGTTTAAGAAAAGCCTCACCCGATGCGTTGGTCTTGATGCGGGAAAACGAAAGCATTTCCCGTTTTCGGGTTTGGTAGTTGTATTCTCTTTTTTGTACATCCACAGTGACCCCTTCAACGGGCAAACCGGTTTCGGAATGGGTTACCCAAAGCATCTTTTCCCTGGACATGTTCCGAAGCACAACAGCCAGCGATGATACCTGCAGGACCACTCCGTTTTGCAATCGGCTGTTTTGTACATCGGCTGAATCGGTGGCCACCAGCAGGTAGAAACCCGCCGGAACACCCCCACCCGGCACTTCTGCCTTGTGCGTTAGATAATCGGCACATGCAGGAAGCAATTGTTCCCAGGTACGAATCAGGGGCAATCCTTTCAGACTGTCGGCGTTGAATTTCCACTGCCGGGTAAAAAACTCATATTTTTCACTATCGATGGAATATAGTCGTAAATATGCTTTTTTCATATTCTTCCAGGAAAGAAGCACACGGAAAGGTTCTCCGGGTTTTTCCACTCCTTCGGCCTCAAGGTCCAACGTTGGCTTTTCGATGTTTTCGATTATTTTTTGGCACATTTCGGCTCCCTTTGTCTGGGTATATTTGCGCAAAACCTCCCGGCACAAATCCAGGCTCAGGCGGTAACGGTCGTCTTTCCCGTATTCCTGTTGTTCGTAGTGATGCAGCGCCAGGCGGAACAGAACTTCGGACGCCGACTCCTCAGGAAGATCCTGCTTTCGCAGGTTTTCATAAAAGGAAAGCGTCAGGGAATCTTTAGCGGGTAATTCGCTGTTTTGAAAGAGGTATTGGATCCGGTTCATTTCGAGCTCTGCCAAAGCTCCCGGGTCGGGGCTTGCCAGGCGGAAGCGGGCCAGTTTCTGATGGATGAGCAATCCCAGGTAGTGCAGCGATAAGGTATCGGACGAAAAAAGGGATAAACGGGCAAATTGCGATGCAGGTGTGAAAAATGCAGGCTTGTTCAGGCGGAAGGCATCCACCGGGCGGGTGAGGCCTGTTTCGGGATTTTCGATGATCGCCAGCGCCCGGTGGGCCAGCATATCGTACAAAGTGGGACGACAATGCCGCAAGGTTGAGTCTCCTTCCAGTATATCGCGAAAGTTGTCAACCGGCGTGTTTTGCAGTATTTGTTCTTCCCCGAGGGAATTGTTCAGGTGATGGATCATCCGGGAAACCAGCTGAGAGAGGTCCCACTCGCGGAAATCGTTGCCGGCGGGTCCGGCCAGTGCCGTTCGTTGGTGAATTTTCCATCGGTTTTGTTCGTAGAAATTCCAATAGTTTTCGGCAAGCAAGCCATGAACGATCTGACGGGATGGAGCATCCAGTTCGGAGACTTCGGACTGCATCCGGTTGATGATTTCTACCAGGGGTTCTTCGGCAACTGCGCTAAGGCATTGGTTCCGTCCCATTATGGCCTTTATGATCTCCCCATGGTTCTTTTCGGCAAGGGCACGGATGTACAAGGAATCATACAGGGTAAGTGCTTCACGGGGCAAACCCTTTTCGAGCAATGAATCGATGCGTGTATGAAGGTTTTTATATTCGAAGTTATTTGCCGGCAAAAGCCCGGGAGCAATCCCGATCCAAAGGATAAGTAAGAGACGGAAGAAGTTCATGTCGGTATTTTTTTTGAAAAGGTAGAAAAAACCATGCCAAAAAGAAAAAAAATGCCGGCTCTTTCGGGCCGGCATTTAAAATCTCCATACGCAATAAAGAATCTAATCTTTACTTAATCATTAATTTCGAAATAGTTGTATTTCCTTCTGTCGTCAAGTAGAGCAGATACATTCCTTTCTTGTGCTGAGAAAGGTTGAGCAGGCAACTTTCGGTAAAAAGTTCATTGTGTACTCTTTCACCGGTCAGGTTATAAACCGACAACTGGACAGCTGATCGACTGTTGCTTGAAATCCGGACCATTCCATTGGTCGGGTTCGGATATACCCGATAGCCGGCTTCAGCCAACAGATCGGCCGATACGGCTATGGTGATGTTTTCGGTTTGTACCTTTGCGGATTTGTTTCCATACACATCCATCGCAACCACACCCGGACGATGCGATCCGTTTTCAAGGTTTTTCAGGGTGTAGGAATTGCCCGAAGCTTTGGCATAGATGGTATCGATCACCGCAGTTTTGTCGGAAATAATGTATTGGTGCACCACCCGGTTATCGGTCGAGGCATCCCAGGTAAGGGTGATGGATGAGCCATCGGCAACGGCAACAAGATTCGTAGGAGCCGTTGGTTTTTCGGTATCGGTGAGTGCGACAAAACTTCCATTGGGTGTTAACTGCAGAACGCCAAAAAGCGAAGGATCGTTAAACGGTTTATCGGTGGGCGAATTCCAGGTAATCTGGTTCCGGTTCGCGTCGCTGGCCGACACATCGTTATCGCTCCACAGCACATCAAATCCAATTAAAGCACCCCCTTCGGCAACAAAACCGGGCATGAGTGT
The DNA here is from genome assembly GCA_036725585.1 of Prolixibacteraceae bacterium. Taxonomy (GTDB): domain Bacteria; phylum Bacteroidota; class Bacteroidia; order Bacteroidales; family Prolixibacteraceae; genus DAIMEA01. Next base: position 8,924 of record DAIMEA010000115.1, read on the forward strand.
TTCCCATGCAATATTCAGGATGAACTGGTAGCCATTGTCCGTTTGGGTATAAATCTGGTTGTAGCCACCGGCAATGGAGGCGCTGGCAGGACGGGCGCTGTTATTGGTCGAGAAAGCAACATCGGGTACGAGGCGCAACTGATAATCATTGGCATCGTAAGCAGCGTCGATCGAAGCCACCCATCCTCCGTTGCGGGGATAGTGGGCGTTTTTGGAGTTATCCATATCGAAATACACTTCAATGTTATCGACCTGGTAGCTGGTTCCTGTGTTCACGATTACATCATCAACAACATTAAATATCATGTATACCGAGTCGGCATCGTACTTCATTCTGACACTACCGGTAAAATCGTCGCCCGAATCAACGGTCCCGACAACAACTTTAGAAACAGGCAGGGTTATCCAGGGTTCTAAACCCAGGTCGACCAGGTAAATTTCGTCAAACAGAAAATCGAATTTGGTGTCGGGATCAAATTCAGTAGCTCCCCAACATCCTGTTTTTATAAGAATGTACCATTGGGTATCTGTTACCGTGTCGGGTACAAGGAATATTCCGTCTTTCTGTCCGGAAAATGGGAAATAATCTTCGAACGTAGTGTCAACATTCAATGTATCGGCCCCCATCCAGGTATTTAAATTGTACACAAAGCTGAACTCAGAAGTAGCTACCTCTCCTCCACCCGGCTCTTCTCTCATTACGCCAAACTCCAACCATGTACTCGGAGCCGATTCCAATGCATTTTTAAATGCACCTGTAAGTTGGTACCTGTGTCCCGGAATAACATCAACAGCCTGATAGGTAAAGGTTGCCGACTGTCCGTATGTACTAACTCGGTAGCATCCCCCTTCGCCGGCTGCCGGAGTATTTGCGGTATACCCAAATTCTGTGGTTCCGTCAACATTATGTGCATCCGCCACATTGTAATAAAATTTCCATGCCGATGCATCTTCCATGTTGCCCCCGGTATTCACTACCGAAACATCGTAAAGTGCAATGTCGTCGAACAGAAAATCAAATTTGGTATCGGGATCAAATTCGGTAGCTCCCCAACATCCTGTTTTAATAACAATAAACCATTCGGTATCGGCCACGGTATCGGGAATGGCAATGATCCCGTTTTCACCTCCGCTTAATGGAAAATATTCTTCAAAAGTGGTATCGACATTTAAGGTGTCTGCTCCCATCCAGGTATTCAGGTTATACACATAACTGAATTCTCCGGTGGCAATTTCACCGCCCTTGGGTTGTTCCTTCATCACGCCGTATTCCAACCATGTGCTTGGAGCCGATCCTAAAGCGTTTTTAAATGATCCTCCGAAAGCATATCGGTGACCCGGTAGAAGGGTAACAG
>DAIMEA010000116.1:0-10170 GCA_036725585.1 Prolixibacteraceae bacterium
AGCACATGATTGTGTTAAAAAAGGATCTGGTGTGAATTTTTCAAACGTAATCAATCTGTTTGAAAAATTTGTTTTGTATCATAAAAAACAAGAGCAAAACATATATACGAATAAAACAGGAATTTTATTAACCTCTTACTTATACTTAATCTCCGGCATCTTGTCAAATCCCACATAGTATAAATCGTATCCACCTTTCCCGCCCGGTCGGTCGGAAGAGAAAATCATCAGCTGGTTTTCGAATTCAAGAGCATAATCGACGATGGCCCTGTATTCGTTTGAAAAGGAGTTGACGGGCGCGCCAAAATTCCGGGGTTCGCCCCATTCGCCGTTTTCATACACCGACCAGTAAAAGTCATAACCTCCCATACCCTCGGCGCGGTCGGAGCTGAAAACCATAAAATCGCCGCAAACATAAGGACAACGTTCGTTGTATTCGCTGTTCAGCTTTTCGGGTTTAACTTTTATCTTGAGTTCCTTTGTGGTGAGAAATACATCCAGATCAACACTGTCGGGAATATCAATCGTGTAAATGTTGAAGTTCCCCTCTGAATTGTCGCAAAAAACGAGCTGCTCGCAAACATCGTCGCCCGGTTTCCGGTGAAAATCATAGCTGATGGGCGACATCTTGAGGGTGAGGTACATTTCGTCGTACGATTCGTTACACAGAAAATTGAGAGGCCGGGGAGTTTCCAGTTTTGAAGGTTGAAACTGTCCGGTGAAAGTCCCGGTCGAATCAAACGTGTATTTCAGGAAGTAAACATCCTGGCTGCCCGATGTGTCGCTACTGTAAAAGAAGTATTGATGGTCGACGTATTTCCCGTCGATCCGTTCGTTCAGATAAAAGGTGAAGGGACCGTATTCATTTCCGGGAGTTCGGGTAGCCGCCAAAAAATCGTCGAGGTAAGCAAATTCATCGAATTCCGGGTCGTTGACCGACAAATTTCCGGAGGTTTTATCCCAGATAAAGGAAGTGGGGTGGCAGACCAGGTCGAAGGTTCCGCCCTGTGTTTCCCGGTTGGATGCAAAAACAATAAGATTGTTGGCCCAAAGGGTAGGGGCTGTCATGTTGATGTCGTCGTATTCGCTGTTCACGTTTTCCATATTCACCGGAGTTGCGGGAAAGGTGCCGTCGGGGTATTCGTATCCATAATATGGGGGACAAGCCCACAATACAAGCGCCAGCAAGGCGGCAGGGAAAAGGGGAGTGGCTTTCATGGTTCCTGTTTCTGAATTTCTTATAAAGATAGAATAGGGATCAGAAGAGTTGCGCCGGGAAGAAAAAAAAAGTTGAAAAAAGGTGTCATTCCGAGGGAATCCCGATCACTCGGAAACGAGGAAACCATTGTAACAAAAGATCTCTCACTCCGCAAAGCTCCGTTCGAGATGACACTGAAGTCAAAGGCACTCCGAAAAGGGTGTCATTCCGAAAAGGGTGTCATTCCGAAAAGGGTGTCATTCCGAAAAGGGTTTCATCCCGAGGGAAGTGAAGCAACGAGGAATCTCTGGTTCCAACAGATTCCTCCTCGTTCCTCGTCGGAATGACACATAGAACGAATTGGCACAAAGAAAGGCCTGCCGCTTAAAACGGCAGGCCTCTCGATGCTTGTATGTACCCTCTTGTTGTATTAAATGCTATGAATTATCAGAATCAGGTTTACCGGGTAACGACTTTCACGGTTTTTTGCCCGTCGCTGGCTCTGACCTGTACGATCCACAAACCCTTATCCACGATAAACTCGCAGTCGGAAAAGATTTGCGCCGACTTCATCAGGGAACCCAACATGTTAAAAATCCGCACGTTGGTTTTTCCTTTCACGTTTCCTACCCCTATTTTATTTCCATAAGCGTAAACGCTTACGGACGAAAGGGCCAAAGGGCGGCCGGCACTGTTTTCGGTGTCGTTGGCCACCAGCTCGGGAATGGGGTCCCATCCATCGTTCCCTTTGGTGAAATTGAAGGTCGTGATTTCGGTTCCGTCCGATAAAACCGGTTCCGTGAGGACGGTCGACCAACCTGCCCTGCTGGCCAGGTTGTCGGCGCCCGATTTTTCAATGGTGCCAAATTCATACATCATTTCCGATTCGCCACCCAGGCTGCTCATCCATCCTTCGGGCATGATGAGCGACTGGCCTTCGCTGCCCGGAAAATTGCTTGTTTCAATCGTGGTGTTGTAAAAGACCACTTCGCTGGTGCTGGCCTGCCAGGGACGCCCGAAATATCCGGGTTTCGCCCCATAGGTCGAAGCGGTTTCTGTACCCGGTTCGGTTGAGTTTACGGTGCATTCGTACATCAGGTAACCCCTGCCGCTGCTTTGCTGGGCAGCGGTCAGATACGACCGGTCGTTGCTGTTGTCGCTCGTGTTCATCACCAGATCGGTTTTGTAAAAAACAGCCGTCATACCGCCAAAGAGGTAATCGACAGCGCCCATCACGGCGCCTTTATACACCACCACACGGACGTTGTTTCCTCCGAAGAACGAATCCTGGCGGCCGATCACCCGGCACTTTTTCAGAATCACTTTATCGACATTGTTGGCAAGGGCAAGGGCGGCAGCCCGTTCCACAAAGTTCCGGTCCTGCACACTGGTATTCCCGATATCGGTGGGCCGTAGTCCTTTGTTGCCCGATTCCCACATCACCACCACATCCTCCGATTCCTTCTTCGAGATATACTGGTTGAAGGAATTTTCAAAAATGATGTTTTCGGCTTCGAATCCATTGGCACTAACCACTACTGTTGCATTCCAGTACGATCCGTTGGTGGTACCCGAACCTTTATTTACGTACGACAGGTAGCCGTTTTCCTTGTTCACCCGCAGTACATCGGCATTCCATTTCTGGTCATTGCCCATGCTGAAATAGCTGTATCCGTGTCCATAGTAGGACGTAATCCGCACGGCTCCTTCGGCAATGTCAACACCCTTGTTTAACAAGGCAATGCTGGGATGGGCAGCCGCATTTTTCAGGGTGATGTTGGGAAGGGTAATCACGAGCATTTCTTCATAATTGCCGGGGTCGATCACAATGCTTACCCGTTCGTTGTTTTCGCGGGGCATCTTGCTCACAGCAGTTAAAGCCTCATTAATGGTAGCATAATCTTTATCGGCACCTACCGTTACTGTTGATTTGAATGCGATTGCCGGAGCAAGCGTAATATCGGTGATATAGGTAGTACCGGCGCCCGAGCCCATGGTGATGGTCACATAGCCCGCTTCGGAGCCGGTGTAGGTATAACTGGCCGATTCGAGGGTGCTGGTGCTGCCGCTCGACGTACTGTAATGGTCGGATCCTTCGATCGTGAAATCGGCCGAATAGTAATAGCCGACGATGATTTTTTCGCCTGGCTGTACCGGAACCCGGATGGTGGCTTCGGGTTTGGCCGCCAGGTGGCCCTTGGCCACTTCGTTGCGGATGGAGCCGCTAAAGAGCAATCCTTTATAAGCCGGTTCCCCGTCGGCAATATCCCGGTCGTCGAACGACCACTTTTGAATGGGTTCGAAGGCCAGGGTTTTCGACACTGCGGCATCGCTAACCACCAGGTTCGATGTAAGTCCCAAACCTAAGGGGTATTCATCCAATCCACTGTATTCCATTGTATACGTTCCGTTACGAAGGGAAATTCCTTCAACAGACGAGAAACGATACACATAGCCTTCTTCCAGCAAATTCGTAAAGGTTAGCCCCAGTTTCCCGAGTTGTTCGCTGTTTAGCCCGGTAACCTGGATGTTTACGGCATGCAAAGGCCTTGCTTCGAAAACAATATCTTTGCTATGGTCGGCATTCCCGATCGTCAGTTTGTTCTGTGGGATATAATAATCGTTTACGCCCATGGCATACAGGGTGTATTCGCAGCCCGGCTCGAGTTGGACGCTGTAGCTTGCTGTTGCCGCGTCAATAACCGGTTCCGGGACAAAGATTTTGTGTGCGCCCGGATCGGCCCTGAAAAAGAGCACAAGATTGGCAATTTCCGATCCTAATCCGGTTATAGCGCCGCTTACGGTGTATAATTCCACCTTGATTACGGAGAGGTTATGCGTGGCCGTACTTTCATTCACATCGAGGCTGTTCCCGCTTTGAATGATGTATCCGTTGGCGTTTTCCAGGCTGAGGTCATAGGTATAGCCGGAGGGCAAATCCACGCTGTAGCTGTTCCCGTTCATGGTGGCGGTCCAGCTTTTCCCGGCTTCGTTTTCAAATACAACGGCATAATCTTCCGGAAGTCCTTCGGCTGCGGTCACATCTACCGTGCCACTAACGGTCTGGTAGGTGGCGTCCTTTCGGTAAATGCGGTAGTAGCTGGGCTTATCCTTGTCGTCGAAAATGTGGTACGTGCCGGCATGTTTGGCGACGAAACGAAATTCGGTAATGCCACCAGAGATTGCTGCAACATCGGTTTGCGCTTCGGGATCCCCGACAAACTGAAAGTTCATCCGGCCGCTGCCGTTTTGGGATAGGGCCATAAGGGTTACTTCATCGTCCTCGCTCAATGTCAGGCTCAGGTAGCGGCCTGTACTTGCTGATGAGTTAACATATATACGGCCGGTATACCCGCTTACGCCCGAAATGTTTTCGTCGTACCGGGTCAGGCTGGTATTGGTGGTGCGCAAGCGGTCGTTCCCTCCACCGATCCAGCTTAAAACGCCAGAAGTAAAACTGGGAAGTACATTGCCGCTGCTGCCCACAGTGATCGAAGGATCGTACCAGGCATTGATGACTTCCGGGTTGAGATGGTTGTTGTATTGCTCGGCATCGAGTTGCTCGGCGCCGAAATCCCATACATCGATTTTCCCATTCGATACAATTACGGCCGCATTTTCGATGGTAACGCCATGAATGTAGATTTCAGCTGTAGGATGGGCCGGACTGAGCAACGTTGCCGTGATAACTCCTTCCGGACCGGTATAACTGAAACTGTTGGTGCCGCACAATCCGGTTCCGATATTGGTGGCTCCGGTGGATCCCAATACCGTACCTTCGCTATTGCTAAACTGAAAAACAGCATCCGACGCGCTCCCGTACTGGCAGGTACCAAAGGTGATCGTTGCATTTCCGGCAACAACAAAATCCATCGAATTACCCGGGAAGAAAACAGCCCCATGGGTGGCATCGTGGTAGCCAAACTGCATCGACGGGGTACCGGAATTGCTCTTCATGGTTACGATCCCGTCGCTGGTAATGAACGTAGGATAGCGCAGGCTTTGATAGCTGGTTTGCGGAAATTCGCTTCCGTCGTAAAAGCTGTAGGTGTAGGTTCTCCCAGGCTCAGCCCTCACTTCGGTACTGTTGTCGGTTAGCAGTATGCTGTAGTTTGTGGGATTCGACGCTTGGTCGGCCAGGGTAAGCTTCAGGGTGTCGCCGCTGAATACCACCGATGCAATGTCGCCGGTAAGCGTTGGGGTAAAACTCCCGGGTGCATTTCCTCCCAGGTTCATCCGAATGGAGGCCATTTCGGGGGTGGCGCTGATCACGGTTCCTTCGCTGATCGTTACCACCGGATTGCTGCTGGCATCGCTTCCCGATGTAAAGCTGATCGTTGCCCCGTTTAGGGTGATGGTTCCGGCTTTCTGTGCCCAGGGTGTGAGCGTCACCTCCCAGGGCACCGGAACGATTTCGATGATGGGCATATACGTGGTGCCCGAAAAATCGAAAACGGCCGTTCCGGCTGTGCCAACATACAGAAAATCGACAGTGGAGCCATCCTGATGGTAGCAGGCAGCTGTTTTTGAGGATTGTGAGGGAATATCAAATATTCCGCTTGCCGACGATGCCGCGATGGTTTCGTTGGAATACTGGCACCCGCCAAACCGGATGTTCGAATTTCCGGCCACCTGGAGGGTGATTTTGTTCCCGGTTTTGATGATCGAACCGTGCTGGTCGCCATTGTAGCTGTACCCGTTACTGGGGCCGCATTCAATTTTAAACAAACCTTTTTCGGTCGTGTAATTCCCGTTCAGGCTGGTTTCGTTGGGAATGATGCTGCCATCGCGCAAGTCGAAAAAGTAAACGATGTTTTTCCCCGCGGTTGTTGCATCTTTCCCCAGCTGCGACGGGATGATTTCGACCGAGGGGAGGTAGAGGTCGTTGCCGGTCCCGGCTGTGGTTTTGAACGACAAGGTAGCGGGGCCTCCCGAATACACGAAGTCGAAGCAATCGCTCAGATCGGTAACAACCTGCGTGTTCTGGGTTCCTAAATCTCCCTCGTTTGCCGCCGTTCCGGTCATATTTAGTTTGGAGTGTTTCGAGCCCAAAAATCGAACCGTACAGCTCCCGTTCACGCTTATCCCGATTTCTCCGTTCACTTTCATGTTCAATCCATAGTTGGCACTATGGTAACTGTAGGTGCCGCTTAACGTCAGCAAACCGTCGTCGCTTTGGGTATTGCTGATGATGGTTCCGTCCCGGAAATCGTAGGTGTACGAACCGGTGAACTGCCCAAACGCGAACGTGAAGGCCGCGAGCAGGGCAAAAATGGATAAACAGGTTTTTTTCATCATGATTGATATGTTTTAAATTTATGAATAAGCATATTGTGGATAAAATTACGGGGGATTCCGGCCCCGGGATGGGAATATTTGCCGGATTGTTGGGATTATTTGCCGAACTTTTTTCGGTAGAATCTTCGGCATCAGAAAAGACGAATTGGTTACATTTGTCGAACGGGAGGTAATTTTTATGGGCGTGAAGCGAGGTATGCTACTCTTTTTATGCAGTTGTTTTTTCCTTGTACCGGAACTTCGGGCAGAGTTCAACTGTGTTTTTGAGCATTTATCGACCGACGACGGATTGGCAAACGGGAGTGTTTCCGGAATGATCCGCGACCGGAAGGGCTTTATGTGGTTTGCCACCTGGAACGGAATAAGTCGTTACGACGGATACTCCTTTAAAAACTACCGCCCGGGTGAGGACGAAACAACCGGTTTTGCCTCCAACCGGATCGAGAATATGCTCGAAGATTCCCTCGGAAACATCTGGGTCATCAACTACCATTCCCGGGCATTTCGCTGGGATCGTTTCACCGAAAAATTTGAACCCCTGCCTGGCAGAAATTCTTTTCTTTCCGGGGCGAAAACCACGGCCATTGTTCCCTTGCCCTCGGGCGATGTATGGATTTTAACCGACCGGGCCGGCGCCTTTCTGGTAGTAAGCGATACCCTTACCTGCCGTTTATCGCTTGTTCATTATCATAGCGAGAGCGAAACAGCGCTCCCCGGTAATCGGATCGATTTTCTTTTTGAAGATGCCCAAAAGGATATCTGGATCGGAACCGACAGGGGTGTGATTCGCCTGGCCCGGAAGGACGGGGACCTTGCCTATATAGAAAAACCCTTCCCTGTATCGGTAAAGCAACTATTCTCCCGAAATGCTGTTTCTTCTTTTCTTCCTGTCGATTCGCTTGTGTTTTTGGGAATGGAAACCGGACAATTGTATGCATACCATCTTGCATCCGATCGCATATTCCTCAAAGAACTGCCTAATTCTGCCCCGATTGCTTCCCTCGCCATCCATTCGCGCGGGGATCTTTTTGTCGGGACAAAGGGGAACGGGATCTTTTCCGGTAAAATGAGCGACCTTAAGGCTTTTCGTCATTTTATCCGCCCCGAAATCAGGAATGTGCTTAAAATCCATACCGATACAAAGGGTCTGCTTTGGGTGGAGTCGGATCGGCCCGGGATTTCCAAAATTGATCCGTTAACCGGGTTTGTGCGGCATTATACCCAGAAACTGGATGTGAATCCCGACCTCCGCCCAACGGCCCAGTGCGGTTTGATGGAGGACAACAACGGAACGCTCTGGATGACCCTCAAAGGGGGTGGTTTTGGTTTTTACAATCCGGAAAGCGATGAAGTGGACTATTTTTACAACGAGCCGGGACAATCCCAAAGTCGTTTGTCGAACTTTGTGAACTGTTTTTACCTCGATCCCTCGGGTGTGCTTTGGATGAGTACCTATTTTAAAGGGATCGAAAAAGTAACCTTTTACCAGGACCGGTTTCGCTTCCATCAGCCGGCGCCCCGATCCAGCATGAGCATCGCCAACGAAGTGCGGGCCCTGCTGGTCGATTCGAAGGGCTTCCTCTGGGTGGCAACGAAAAAGAAGGAATTGTATCTGCTCGACCGGGACGGGCGGATGGTTGAAAAAATGGACCGGCTTGGCGGCGAATCCGTCGGAATGGTTTATGCCCTTCTTGAAGACCGAAACGGAAACATTTACGCCGGCAGTAAGGGAAACGGACTTTTCAAATTAATTCCCGAAGGGGAAAAGCGCTTTCAGGTAATTCATTACCTTCATGATCCCACCAACGGCTATTCGCTTTCCGATAACAACATTTATTCCCTGATGGAAGACCGGCAGGGAAGGATCTGGATCGGAACCTACGGCGGAGGCCCTAACCTTTTGATCAACGGCCGGTTTATTCATCCCGGGAACGATTTGACCGGATATCCGCAGGGGAAAGCCTACCGGGTGCGGCACATCGCCGAAGACCGGCAGGGGAATATCTGGATGGGCACCACCGACGGGCTTCTTTTTCTTGAGAAAGGAGAAACCTTTCACAACAGCGATCCCTTTCAGCTCTTCAACAACGAACTGGGGAATGTTCGCGGGTTGAGGGGCAACGATGTGTTCTGGATTTTGTGCGACCGGCACGATCGGATCTGGATCACTTCGCTCGGCGGTGGATTGTCCCGCATGGTTCAAGCTCCCGGGGAAAACAAGTTATTGGAATTTGAGACGTTCACCACGGAAAATGGTCTTCCCGGCGACATGATTTTCACGATTGCCGAAGATCCAAAGGGCCATCTCTGGATGTCGACCGAAAATGGCTTGTCTTTTTTTGATCCCGGCCAAAAAGTATTCCGTAACTACGGGCAATCCGATGGCATTGTCCGCTCCGGATTTTCGGAAGGGGCCTGCGCCCTTTATCCCGACGGAGTCCTGGTGTTTGGCGCCAACAACGGGTACTATGCTTTCCATCCCGGGGATTTTACGTTTGAACAGAAAAAAATCGATCTGGTTTTTACAGGCTTTCAGTTGTTGGGCCGGGAAATTGCGCCCGGAGCACAATCGGTTCTGCAGGCGTCCGTTACCGAAACGAAATCGATTGTTTTAAAACACCACCAGAACAGTTTTGGCTTTTCCTGGGCGGGCCTCGACTACAAGATGCAGGACAAATTGCAGTATGAATGCAGGCTCGAAGGATACGACGATGACTGGTTTTTTTCCGGCGAACGCAACGAAATGGCGTATACAAAAGTTCCTCCGGGACGTTATGCCTTCACGGTTAGGTTCTCTAATCCGGAACTCAACGAGTGGAATTCTCCACGGACCCTGGAGATCACGATTCAACCACCGTTTTGGAAATCGACGCCGGCTCTTTTTATTTACCTGGTTTTGGTTCTTGCACTTGTTGAAACGGCACGAAGAATCCTTACCACGATGATAACCCTTCGGAATAAGGTGCTTGTAGAGAAAGCGCTCACAAAGGCCAAGCTCGATTTCTTCACCCACATTTCCCACGAACTCCGGACCCCTCTGACCCTGATCCTGGGGCCTGCCGCTGCGTTGAAAGATACGGAAAACCTGAGCGCAAAAGGCAAAGAACACGCAAGTCTGATCGAACAGAATGCCCGCCGACTGCTCCGGCTGGTGAATCAACTGCTCGATTTTCGGAAAATCCAGGCCCAAAAAATGACGCTAAACCGGAAAGAAACGGAGATCCTGCCCTTTGTCCAATCGGTTTGCCGCACGTTTGACGAACTGGCCCGGGAAAAACAGATCCGTTTCACCGTACAGTCCGACGAGTCATCGCCCCGTTCCCGGATCGATGAAGAAAAAATGGAAAGCGTGTTGGGCAACATTCTTTCCAATGCCTTCAAGTTCACGCCCGAAGGAGGGACAGTCGATGTGGTCGTTTCGTCCACAGCCGATGGTTCGGAGACACGAATCGACGTGCAGGATACCGGTATCGGCGTTTCGCGCGAAATGGAAGCTTCGTTGTTCAAAGTCTTTGCCAGCGATGCCGAAAGAAACCGGGGAAAATATCCCGGCACGGGCATCGGCCTGGCGCTGGCAAAAGAGTTGGTCCAGCTGCATCAGGGAGAGATTCGTTATCGACCGACGCCCGGTGGCGGAGCTACTTTTTCGGTGATCCTGAAAAATCAGGTTGGGG
>DAIMEA010000117.1:0-10036 GCA_036725585.1 Prolixibacteraceae bacterium
GTTCTTGATTTGTTGATCAAATTGAGAAAGGATATCGGAATCATATTGGTTACGCATCGCTTCAATATTGCCCGACATTCGGATCGGATCTATATTTTGGAGAATGGCTCCATTATAGCTGGAGGAAGCCATACGGAATTGTTAACGACCGAAAATTTTTACAGCCAGTCATTTAACGATTATTTAATAACGAACGGAAAGGTGCATAACAATTGAATTACGGCATTCAATTTATGGATCTTACAAGAGAAAATGAGTGAACAGCCATCGTGTCTTTTGAGGGAAGCGTTAAAGAGGAAGAAATGGATATTAGCTCACTCCCCCAACTCTTCCTTCGCCTTATCTCCTTCAGCGCGGTAATATTTATTTTCAAATTCCCGGGTTGATTGCCCCCATAAATTAATGTTCAGTTTATCACGATACCAGTTGAAATAGTAAGAAAGGCCAAACTTCAACTGCCCGCTCAGGGCATAAACTTCCTGTCGGGCAAGCACCACTTGTTTGTCGGGCAAAATGGTTGCCTCAAAATTCTGAATTCCATCGAGATAGTCGTTGCTGACAAACAGGAAGATGAGTTCGGCGTTAACGGAAATTCGCGGGGAAAGATAGTAATGCACTCCAGGGCCGATCTGGAACGAACCGTATAAATCTTTAAACGAATGGATGCCCTGCCCCTTTTCGTACAAGGGATTGGGCAACCGTGCCTCGTCGTAATAAACCGGATCTTTGTATCCCATTTCAACCCCAATGGTTGAAAGACCAAAACCCGCTTTCGCAAACAAATGCCAGTTTCGGTATTTTCCGTTTTTATCCTGGGAGCCGGGAAGGTTGTAAAGGATATTGAAAAACCAGGTAGTTGTATTGGTTTTATAATAAACCGGTTGGGAAACAAAATGGGAGGTTTCGTTATTGAACCGGTCTCCATATACCAGCCAGTTAATTTTGTTTGGATAGGTTTTATCACCCGAAAAAATATTTTTTTCAAATTCGAATTCCAGCTCCAGGTTCGATGGGAGCCGTTTGTTGATGTGAAAGGCAAAGGTCAGGTTGGGGTTTGAATTCATGTCCATTGATGTTCGGGAGAAATCTTTCTTGATTTCTGTTAAAAGCAGGTTCGTCCCCCCCGATGCGCCTATGCTCCAGTCTTTAAACCAGGTACGTTTCAACGGTTCTGTCTGTCCGGACAGAATGAGGGGAATGATCAGTGCCCAAAGTGCTATGAAGGACCTTTTTTTCATTGTCGCCTCAAAAATAGAATTTTCTGCTTAGCTAGCCTGATGATCGGGATAGTTTTTTCTTTGGATAATTCCATTACTTTTGCACCGCAATAAATAAAGCCTGCGGGCTTATGGGTATCAACAGGGTTGACCTGTCTTTCAGAAAAAAGATTGGAAACGGGAAGGCCTTAAAATTTAAATTACATGACTTTTTCAGAAATGGGCCTTTCGTCACCGATCCTCAAAGCGATCGATGAACTGGGTTTTGTTACACCTACCCCGATCCAGGAACAGGTGATTCCCGTACTATTAAAGGAAAACCGCGATATGATCGGGCTGGCACAAACCGGTACCGGGAAAACGGCCGCATTTGGACTTCCTTCGCTCGAAAACATTTTTCCCGACCAGTTCTTTCCACAATTATTGGTTTTGAGCCCTACCCGGGAACTATGCATGCAAATTACCCGCGATTTGGAAAACTACAGCAAATACCTCAGCGGGATAAACATTGTAGCCGTATACGGCGGAGCTCCCATCGATAAGCAAATGGCCGCTTTAAAACGGGGCGCCCATATTGTGGTTGCAACGCCCGGAAGAATTTACGACCTGCTTCGCCGGGGTAAAGTCGATCTGTCGCGAATTTCCATTCTGGTGCTCGACGAGGCCGATGAAATGCTGAAGATGGGTTTCCGGGAAGATGTGGATGCTATTCTGGCCCAAACCCCGGCCGACAAAACAACCTTGCTTTTCTCCGCTACGATGGGGCCTGATATTGCCGCCATCACCAGGAACTATATGACCGACCCGCTCGAAGTGACCGTGGGCAAAAAAAACGCAAGCGCCGAAAGCGTCCATCATATTTACCATATGGTTCATGCCAAAGACCGTTATGCGGCGTTAAAACGGGTTGTCGACTTTTACCCCGAAATATACGGGATTGTTTTCTGCCGCACCCGGCAGGAGACGAAGGATGTTGCCGCATCGCTGATGCGCGACGGCTACAATGCCGAAGCCTTACATGGCGATCTGACCCAGAGCCAGCGCGATTATGTGATGCAGAAATTCAGGGAACGTAACCTGAGCGTGCTCGTCGCTACCGATGTGGCCGCCCGGGGGCTCGATGTGTCTGATCTGACCCACGTGATCAACTACAATCTGCCCGACGATTCGGAAAATTATACCCATCGTTCGGGCCGTACCGGGAGAGCCGGAAAGGAAGGAACTTCGGTTTCCATCATTAACCTGAAAGAACAGGGAAAGATTGGCCAGATCGAAAAGGTGATCCGGAAAAAGTTTGAGAAAATGCCGGTGCCCGGAGGTAAGGAAATCTGCGAACGGCAGTTGTTTGCCCTGGTCGAGAAAATGCGTCTTTCCGAAGTTAACCATGAACAGATCAATCCATTTATGGATAAAGTGTACGAAACGCTTTCCGACCTTCCCAAGGAAGAAATCATTAAGCGCTTTGTTTCGCTCGAATTCAACCGCTTTCTCAATTATTACAACGACGCTACCGATCTTAATCTGGAAATCCGGAAAGAAAAACCTCCACGGAAAGAGTTTGCCGCCAGAGATCGGAAAGGGAAAAGCATGTCGCGGATCATTTTTAACCTGGGGAAAGGAAAAGACCTGGGCAAGCGCGATGTAATCGACCTGATGGTTGCTGCATCGGGTAGAAATGATCTGGAGATTGGCCCGATCGAGATCTACAAACGGGCCTCTTCGGTGGAAGTCGATTCCCGTTATGCCAAAACCTTGATCGCGGAGCTGAACCGGCGGGTATTCAAAGGGATTCAAATCGAAGCGGAAGAAAATTACGAATTTACAGGAAACGATTACCGCGACCGCAATAAAGGGCCAAGAGGCAAACGAAGGAAGGGGTAGGTTTCGAATTTCAGTATCCAGCATCCAGTATCCAGCATCCAGATTGACGCTGCGCTTCAATTCAGGGTTAAATACCTTCACTTCCGTGTCATTTCGAACGGAGCGCAGCGAAGAGAGAATTGAAAATTGGGGTTAGTCAAATCCTTTGTAATAAGGGATTCCTGTCTTCATTTCCCGATAGCTTCGGAATCCTACCAATGACCGGGAGCCTGAAGGGCTCATTGGTTTTATGCAGGCTGAAAAAAAAGTTTATTCATCAGAATAGTTTCAACGCGCTACAGTTCCGTTCGATACAAGATTCTGCCGCTGAACCGGCCGGGTGGATCGAACGGATTTATCGCACGCGTTCCTTTTCCCCGGGTTACACTGCGTTTCACCCGGGGTTATTGATATTTAGCCCTCTTAGGGCTTTTCGTGTAACCTGAATTCGGGTTGTCGTTCATGTTTTAAACATTGAATTGCCTCCATCCCGATGAACATAAAGGATATGTGAATAATCCGCTCCGCTTTAACTCTCCAGGAGCGATCTGTTGTATCGCACCGCGTTTTATCCCGGGCGACCCGGGACGGGTCAAATTTCAACAGCCTAGGGTGGAATGCACTGAAACCCGGGAAAATGAGTGAGCAGTAAAAAAACCGGTCACGGTCCCGACGTACGCCGGGACAAAATTGGTTGTACTCTGTATGGTCAGTTTACCAGCAGGCAGGTAAGCCTGTCCGGTAAGCAGGAAATTTGTTGTTTCAACCAGACAGTAATAGAGAAAAATATTTCGACGCCATTGTGCCGGAACAGTTCTCTACGCGACATCCTTAACCTCAGCCTCTCTCTACCAGGCGAAAAGCGGGAAATCCTTCATCAGGTCGTTCACTTTTGCCCGGGTGCTTCGGATGGTCTGTTCGTTTTCAAAGTCGGATATAACGGCATCGATCATTTCCACGATCAGAGGCATAAGGTCTTCTTTTACCCCACGGGTGGTAATAGCAGGAGTCCCAACCCGGAGCCCTGAAGTCTGGAAGGGGGAACGGCTGTCGAAGGGAACCATGTTTTTATTCACGGTCAGGTCGGCAGCAACCAGGGCATTCTCGACTTGTTTGCCGG
Source organism: Prolixibacteraceae bacterium (assembly GCA_036725585.1). GTDB lineage: Bacteria > Bacteroidota > Bacteroidia > Bacteroidales > Prolixibacteraceae > DAIMEA01. Next base: position 4,198 of record DAIMEA010000117.1, read on the forward strand.
TAACTTCGGGAAATTTGGTGCGCAGGTCGATCAGCATGGAATGGTTATCGGTACCCCCCGAGATCACTTTGTATCCGGCATCGATAAAAGCCTGGGCCATTACAGATGCATTTTTCTGTACCTGCTTTTGGTACACAGTGAACGACGGATCAAGCGCTTCGCCAAAAGCAACGGCTTTGGCTGCAATAACATGCTCAAGTGGGCCTCCCTGTTGGCCGGGAAAAACAGAAGAGTCGATCAACGACGACATCATTCGGATTTCTCCCTTTTTTGTGGCAATACCCCAGGGGTTTTCAAAATCTTTACCGATCAGGATGATACCTCCACGGGGTCCCCGAAGGGTCTTGTGCGTTGTTGACGTGACAATATGTGCGTATTTCACGGGATTGTCGAGCAATCCTGCGGCAATCAGTCCGGCGGGATGGGCCATGTCAATCATCAGCAAGGCACCCACTTTATCGGCAATAGCCCGCATACGCGCATAGTCCCAGTCGCGCGAATAGGCCGAAGCGCCCCCAATGATTAATTTGGGTTTTTCCTGCAGGGCCAGGGCTTCCATTTCATCGTAGTCGACCCGGCCGTCTTCGGCTTTTACTTTATAAGCAACCGGTTGGTAGAGGATCCCCGATGAATTTACCGGCGAACCATGCGATAAGTGCCCCCCGTGCGAAAGGTCGAGCCCCAGAAATTTATCGCCCGGTTTCAGGATCACACTCAAAACAGCGGCATTGGCCTGGGCTCCGGAGTGAGGTTGTACATTGGCATATTCGGCATCGAACAGCTTCTTGATCCGCTCGATGGCCAGCATTTCCGTTTGGTCGACATATTGACATCCCCCGTAATATCGATGCCCCGGGTACCCTTCGGCATATTTGTTGGTCATTACCGATCCCATGGCCTCCAATACCTGGTCGCTTACAAAATTTTCGGATGCAATGAGCTCAATACCACCCAGCTGGCGGGCACGCTCTTTTGCAATGATGTCAAATACAAGCTTGTCGCGTTCCATTGTGTTTCCTTTTTTGAATGCATTTTGATTTCCGGGCTAAAGATAGCCATTTATTAAAGGAAATCTTTCACTCATTTTTGAATATTCCACTAGGGAAAGGATGGATTTAACATTTTTCAAAAGGGAAAAACAGGTCCGCTTATTCCAGAACAATTTTATGGACGAATGAATCTTCCCTGTCGATGATGTTTACAAAATAAATTCCCCGGGGAGCATGCGAAATATCGAATGCAGCCATTTGCCCTGTCTGGATTTCCGACTGGTAAATCAGAGCGCCATAAGGATTAAAGATGTTGAAAACTACATGTTCGCTCAGGTTTTTAAACGCAATTTCAAACCTCCCTTTTCCCGGATTGGGGAAGATGCTAATTTCTTTTTTCATCCCCGATTCGATCCGGTCACCAAAGAAATTTTGTTTCGATCCCGACGGGATACTTTTTTGTGCGAGATCTTGAACCAGGTCGCCTTCGGCCCCGGGTTGATCGCAAAACGAGGCCAGTGGATCGATCCATGCGTTTAGCCCGCTGCCCGGGTGGGCATGGAAACCGGGCAGGAGGTAAATGGCTTGTCCGGCAATCAGGTTGACAGACGAGCCGCTGAGAAAAGAAACGGGGTAACCGTCGCCGGCTACTGTAAGGGTTTCCCAGGCCCCAATGCAGTCACTTTCTCCGTTCCCGTAGGAAATATTGGACAGCGTCAGGTCGTAGGGGATAATGGGATCGGCAGTCACCGAAAAATCGTCGACAGCCCAATACCAACCCCAGGTGCCGGTATAATTCCATTTGAAATATACCTCGCTGTATCCCGAAAGTTCGGTGGTCATGTCAAGGGAAAAAACAGCCGGATTTGTTGTCGATGCAGTCCAGGTCTGAACCGGGTTCCAGCTTGTTCCGCCGTCATTGCTGTATGAAAATGTGCCCAGGCTTCCCGAATAATATAAAAAATAGTGTTCAAAAGATACCTAGATATTGCTTGCATTCGTGAAGTCGAAAACAGGAGAAATAAGGTCGCAGTTCTGGCTGTTCCCGCTTCCGTAATTGTCGCTGTCGAGAATAGCAAAACCGTTGGCGCTGGAAGTGGAATTTATCGTACGGACCCCGGGATTGTTGAATTCCCAAACTTGCCCGTTGCCCTGGTGATCGAAAAGCGTCCAGCAATCGGGGATGATCCCGTTATTGTCGAATTCATGGAAATAGGGAAAGTCCGGATTGTTGCAGGCAAATGCGGTGATGTATGCTGTTTTTTCTGTTTGGTCGGTGCCATAGGCATTGGTTGCCGAAAGAAGTACGCTGTAAGTCCCGGCTTCGTTAAACGAAACCTGCGGGTGTTGCGATGCCTGGGTAGTCCCGTTAAGGTAGCTTACCGTAGCAGGCGAAAAACTCCAGCTCCAACTGGTAGGTACGTTGAGCGATTCATCCGAGAATTGCACAGGCAGGTCGGTCATGGTGCGAGTGGGCAGGGCATGGAAATCGGCCTGTGGCGGCGCCTCGGCAAGGATGCCGCTAACGATCAGGGCATACACCTGTGATCCTCCGTTCAGGCTGCCATCGTGGTCGATGGTTACTGTGTATGTTCCTCCGGGAACCGGTGAGGCAATGGTGACCACTTCCACGTTATCGACATTGTTCTCGGTCGATTGGGTAGCGGCTAATTCGGGATTGTCGCGGTCGAGCTTCCAGGGGTAATAGGTTGTTGTGGCGTAGGTAATCCTCACGTCAAGGTCGTTCACCAGCATTGGGGTAATGGGATCGAGCGAAGGAGCCGGTACGGTTCCCGGAGGATCGTTCCAGACAACGGTGACTTTCAAGGGCTCGCTTCCACTGGCATTTACATCGAACGAAAAGGTCTGACCCTCGTTCAGTACCCGTTCGCTGATGGCATCGGCTGTTGCGTCCTGGGTAATCAGGCGGGCTGCCTCATACGTGTTCATGAGCCCCCAGCCAAACATATAATCCGGTCCGTCGAAGGGTCCGGCCTCATCGGCCGTATCGATAACCAGTGCTTTCAGGGTGGCCGAAAGCAGATGCACTCCGTTCAGGTTGTGGTAATACTGCTGCAACAAGGCCAGCGAACCAGCTGCCGACGGACAGGCCATGGAGGTGCCGCTGTAGGACGAATAGCTGGCATCCCCGGTGCTGACAGGGGAATACAATCCAATGCCGTTTGTGACAATATCGGGTTTGATCCGGCCATCGTCGGCCGGGCCCCAGCAACTAAACGAGCTCATCACTACATCCGAAGGAGAAGTATAGCCCCCACTGATGTCGTTCACGGCGCCCACGGTCAGAATGTTTTTTGCCACGCCCTGCTGGCCGATGCAATCGTACGGGCCATCGGGCGGGTGTCCTGTTCCCGAATCGCCCCGGTCGTTTCCTGCCGATTTGCAGATCAGGAAATAGGGAGCGTTGTGGGCAACCACGTCCCACTGACGGGTTTGATAATCGTAGAATCCAAAAAGATAGTCCTCGTCGTTGCTGATGGATGTGTTCCCATACCAGGTGCCGTCATCCCATCCGCGGATGTATCCGTACGAATGGTTGCTGATCAGCCTTCCGGCAGCTCCTTCCGAGGCCATTTCCGAAACATCCGAATTCCAGTCGTATGATCGCAGGCTGGCCTGGTAGGCCATTCCCCGGGCATTGGCCACAACCCCCGAGGCCATGATGGTTCCGGCCACATGCGTCGAGTGGGCGCTGTTTGTAGCGGTATTGACGTTGGTAACCCGTGTATCGAACTCCTGATGCGTGCTGCGGACGTTCCCTTCGTCCCATTCGCTGACAATGATGCCCGTTCCGGTAAGACTCAGGCCAGCGCTTCCCCCGGGATAGACTTTATTGGTGGAAATGGTAACAGCAGCAGAGGCATTGTCGGTTTTGTAGTATTGGGGGCGGTTGTATTCGTCGATATACTGGATTTCGTAACCCGTGCCATTTTCCTGAAATTTCGCAGGAAGTCCCCGTTCCTGTGCCCACTGCTCGGCCCGGGCTTTTTCGTTTTTGTACCTCAGGGCTTCTTTCTGGGCAATCGACAGAAGCGTATCCACACGGGTAAACGATTGGGCAAACCCGGAAATACCGAATGACAAAACGCACATTGTCAGGGCGTATTTTGCTCTGTAAAAGAATTTCATGAGCGAAGGGAATTTTACAATATCAGGGGGGCAATTTAACTTTTTATTGGAAATATCCGTGTGTTTCGGATCATTTTTTATTCGTCCATACGGATTCTCCATTCTTTGGGATAAAGATTGTTGTAACGGTTTCCGGCACGCTTCAAAAAGCCCAGGGGCGTGTTTTCGAACGATGCCCGCAAAAAGGGTTCGTTGCCCGGGGGTCGGATGTCTTCTTTTCGCAAAAAGCGAAGGGCTTCGGAACGATCCAGTTCAATGGAGGGGAAGCGCTCTTTTTCCAGGCAGATGGAAAAGGCCAGCGCTTGTGCCGGAATCAGATTGCGGGCTTTCACTTCGGCCATTTCCGTTCCGGCCTGCACGATCGACATTCTTCCGATGATTGCAATCAGGTCGTTAACCTGGGGACCGGGGAAAGCCAGCACCTGGTCGTTAAAACGAAAAAATTCAAAAGACATTTTCTCCTTTAACCATTCCTGAACATTGGAACGGATTGATTTATCGCATTTCTGCAAACTCTTTTTACCGGGTTTGATTTGTCCGGAATCATGTTTTTGGTTTTTCCGAAAGAGTGAAAGGAAAAAGCCTTCCCCTTTCACCCGGTGGGGATAAAAACGATACCCGGGCAAGTTGCCTGCCGGCATGATTTCCGGAAACCGCTTCAGATCAGAAAAGACCGGTTCTCCTTTGCATTCCCGGATGATCCATTGCAGGTTCTCATCGTTTTCTATCCGGTTAAACGTACAGGTTGAATAAACGAGCAGGCCGCCTTCTTTCAGACAACTCCAGGCATCGGCCACAATGCGCCGTTGTCGGACCGAACAGTGCTGGACGTTGGCCTCCGACCATTCTTCGATGGCCCGGGGATCCTTCCGGAACATTCCTTCGCCCGAACAGGGGGCATCGATGACCAACAGGTCGAAAAAGCCGGGAAGACGTTGAAAATCCGCTGGATCGTTGTTCGTAACCACAACATTCGGATAGCCCCATTTGGTGAGGTTTTCGGCCAGGATTTTTGCCCGGGGACGGATTACTTCGTTGGCAACCAAAAGGGAATCGGAACTTATCAGGGAGGCCAGGTGGGTCGACTTTCCCCCCGGGGCTCCGCACAGGTCCAAAACCTTAAGGGCTTTCGATAAGTCGATATTTTGACGAAGAATTTCTTCCAAAAACATCGATGAGGCCTCCTGAACGTAGTATACCCCGGCGTGAAAAAGCGGATCGAGCGTGAACACGGGGCGTTCGGGCAAATAATACCCGGTTTCGCACCAGGGAACCTTTTCCAGGTCGATTGTTTTGCTCTGTTTTGCCGGATTGTAGCGGATACTAACGGGGCTTTCATCCGACAATGCCTTTATAAGTTCCGGCGCTTCATTTTCAAGATCTACGTTCAGCCGTTCGGTGAAGGCTTCCGGAAGGTTCCTTTTTGGATGCTCGTTTTTTTCCATACCTTATCGGCTTGTGTTCTGTTCTTTTTTTGATTTTTCGTTTAAACGATCGTGCCAGATTATTTCATTTCCCGTTTGAAATTGAAAAGAGAACTGCCCGGAATGGTTTCGGAATTCCGGAACGCCTGATGAATGTGCAAAAGCTTTTCCCGGTCGGGGGCCGTAAACGACAAATCGATCAGAAAACGCAGAAAGCCAAAACGTTCCAGTTTTTCCCGGTATTGAGTGAGTGAAACCGGTTTTTCGGGTACAACA
>DAIMEA010000118.1:0-10027 GCA_036725585.1 Prolixibacteraceae bacterium
TTCTGACCAACCCGCTCGACCTGCCCAATCTCCCCGAAAAGGAAATCAAAGACATTCCATTTTTCGGGCCTACAGAGGTCTTGGTGGGGAGCGCGGTTATCTCGTTGCGCAACGATGTGGGAACCATGTACGGAACCTACATCGAAGTACAAAACGAGTTGGTGGCCGCCATTAACGAACTTCGTGATGAATTGGCCATGGAAAAATTCAATAAGACTTTTAACGAACTTGACAGCGACCGTCAGGATGCCATTAAGGAAGTATACCCGCAAAAGATATCCGAAGCTGAACCAAAACGAGTAGGAGGAAAATAGTATGTCAAAATTCAAAAAAGATCAGGGGAAGGAACTCCCCGCCATATCCACTTCTTCTCTGCCCGATATCGTGTTCATGTTGCTGTTCTTTTTCATGGTTTCCACTACAATGAGGGAAACTACCCTGAAAGTGCAAATCCATGTGCCCAACGCAACCGAAATCACGAAACTCGAGAAGAAGTCGCTGGTTAGCTACATCTATATTGGGCCTCCAATGCGTCAGTATACCGCGCAATACGGTACCGAACCCCGTATTCAGCTGAACGACCAGTTTGCCAAAGTGTCCGACATCGGCGATTATATCGAATCGGAACGGCAAGCCCGGGATGAATCCGAAATTCCTTTAATGGTTACCTCGCTCAAAGTGGATGAGTACACCAAAATGGGGATTGTTTCCGAAGTAAAGCAGGAATTGCGAAAAGCTGCTGCCCTGCACATTAACTACTCTTCGCGGAAAAGAAAATAGTCCGTACGAATATGCATCGAAAAGGAGGTCGAAACGGCCTCCTTTTTTATTTGATCCTTTTGTAGGGTTCTTTTCGCATAACAAAGGCGGAGCGGGCCGGCAGATACAAACGCAAATAATGCGGACTGTCGATCCCTGCCGTAGGGATGGTGTAGTAGATAATTCGTTCGTCGATGCGGTCCCAGCCTCCGTACCTGCCTGAATCGGTATTCAGCACGATCCGGAACTTGGAAGGTTCGCAGGGGAAACCGTAGTCGGTATACGAAGCATGCGGGCTGAAATTGAACACAAAAACCAGGTTCCCCCGGTTGTACACCAAAACCTGGTCGGCTTTGTTCTCCCACCACTTCCACACTTCCGGTGTCGACAATAACTTGTTTTCCCGAAGGAGCCGGATCATGTCGCGGTCGAAATCCTTTAGCCAGTGAAAACGCAGTTCCGGGTCGTCGGCTATGCTCCAGATCCTGCGGGCATGCAGGTACGACCAGCCATTTCCTTCCCTGGGAAAATCGATCCATTCGGGGTGGCCGAATTCATTGCCCATGAAATTGAGGTAGGCCCCGCCGGCACAACTGGCCGTGATCAGCCGGATCATCTTATGCAGGGCGATACCCCGCTCTACGGTCAGGTTGGGCTGGTCTTTCCGCATGCTGTAATACATCTCCTTGTCGATCAGCCGGAAGACGATGGTTTTATCGCCCACCAGCGCCTGGTCGTGGCTTTCGGCATAGCTGACCACTTTTTCGTCCATACGGTGGGCCGTAACCTGGTGAAAAATGTCGCCCGGTTCCCAATCTTCATCATTTTTCTCCTTGATGATTTTGATCCAGTAATCGGGAACGCCCATCGACATACGATAATCGAAACCCAGTCCGCCGCTCCCGAGCGGTGCGGCCAGTCCGGGCAGGCCGCTCATGTCTTCGGCGATCGAAAGGGCGTTGGAACGGATTAAATGAATGAGCTTGTTGGCCAGCTTGAAATAAACCACCGCCTCGTAATCGAGGTTCGGAGTGAAATAATCGCTGTACGAAGTAAAGGCTTTCCCCAAGCCGTGGTCGAAATACAACATGCTGGTCACCCCGTCGAAACGAAAACCATCAAATCGGTATTCGGTGAGCCAGAACTGGATGTTGGAAAGGAGAAAATGCAAAACTTCATTTTTCCCGTAGTTAAAGCAATAGGAATCCCAGGCCGGGTGTTCGCCCCGTGGGCCATCGTGAAAAAACTGGTAGCGGGTACCGTCGTAGCGGCCCAGTCCTTCCACCTCGTTTTTCACGGCATGGGAGTGGATCAGGTCCATGATCACGGCAAGACCCATGGCGTGGGCTTCGTCGATCAGCTGCTTCAGTTCGTCGGGGGTACCAAAGCGCGACGAAACGGCAAAAAAACCAGAAACGTGGTAGCCAAAACTGCCGTAATAGGGATGCTCGGGTATGGCCATTAACTGAATGACGTTATACCCGGCTTCTTTTATCCGGGGCAGTATATATTGTCGGAACTCGTCGAAGGAGTGGACCCGTTCTTCCTCTCCGGCCATGCCGATGTGGGCTTCGTAAATCAGGGGTGCTTCCTTTAGCGGTCCTTCATTTTCTGTTTTCCAGCGAAAGGGTACAGGCGGGTCCCATACCTGGGCATTGAACATGTGGGTTTCCGGATCCTGTACAACACGGGTTGCCCAGGCAGGAATGCGCTTTCCCTGCCCCCCGGGCCAGTACATCGAGAGGGCATACAGGTCGAGATGGTTTACCTGGTTTTCTTCCAGCACCAGCTCCCATTGGCCCGATCCCAGGGGTTGCAGACGGAATGCTTCTTCTTCCTGCCAGTTGTTGAAGGTTCCGGTCAGGTAAATGGCAGCGGCATGGGGAGCCCATTCGCGAAAAATCCAACGCCCCTTATCCTTATGTAGCCCAAAATACAAATGCCCGGTAGCAAAATCGGTCAGGGAATGTTCCCCGCAAAGCTCCTTTTCTTTCTGCTCCGAACGGAGGATCCATTCGGTAAATGCATTCTGATAAGGTTTTAGCCAGGGATCGTCGACGATGATTCGTGGTGTTTCCATGCCTTATTTTTTTTCTGATTCCGGAAAAATCTTCAGCAGTGCATTCAGGTCTTCCGGGGTGTCGATCCCGATGTTCGCGTGCCCGGTGAGAACCGTTTTGATCGTGTACCCGTTTTCGAGCCAGCGCAACTGTTCCAGTTTCTCGGCTTTCTCGAGGGCCGAGGGCTCAAGGCGGGTAAGGGACTGTAAAACATCAGCCCTAAAAGCATATATCCCGATATGCTGGTAATATTGGGCATGGTTCAGCCATTCGATTTCGGGCACATCGCGTTGGAAGGGAACAGGGTGCCGGCTGAAATAGAGGGCAAAACCATCGGCCGACCGGACCACCTTTACCTTATTCGGGTCAAAAAGGATTTCTTTGGAAGAGATGGGCGTAATGAGGGTAGCGATTTCGGTTTCGGGATCATCGAAGCAACGTATCAACTGCTCCAGTTGGCCGGGGTCGAGAAAGGGTTCGTCGCCCTGAACATTGACGACAACATCAAAATCGCCCGAAAAGGTGAGTTTGGCTGCTGCTTCGGCACAGCGGTCGGTACCGCTCGGATGGTCGGGCGAGGTAAGAACGCAGTTGCCGCCAAAGGCCTTCACCACATCGGCGATCCGGACATCGTCGGTAGCAACGTATACCCGATCACTCACCAACCGGCAACGCTCGGCCACATGTTGGACCATGGGTTTGCCGTGGATCAGGGCCAGCGGCTTCCCCGGGAAACGGGCCGAAGCATAGCGGGACGGGATAATAATTAATGTTTTTTTCATGATATGCAAAGGTAATCGTTTGGAGAGATTTTTTTATTCCCAGGTTAATACTTTACCTTGTTCCCCGGAATTGTTGGTTATTAACTTGTAAGATTTAAATGAGTATCTGATAAAATGCGCAATCCAGACAGAAGAATATGGGATAATATCTGGGCTGTCGGCTGTTTTTCATGATTTTAAAAATACAATGTAAATTCTAAAGTATTTTTTTCCCTATCATATTCAGAATCACATGCAGGCTCTGAACCTTCAAAAGTCTGATCAATACTACGTTGTGTGTCGATTTTTTTCCAAATTAAATGTTGGGTATCGTCGCAAACAGAAAGAAAATATTTTTTTAAAGAAGGATAATTATTTTCTGGATCCGGGTTGACTTTTTTTGCATTAAAAACTATTTCGAAATGGTACAAAACTTCACCAGGCACATAAATCATGGAGTATAACAGGTCCATTGTAATTTTAACATTTGATAATGAATAATTGGCGTCTAATTCAAATTCGATATTTCCTTTGTTGTTGAGATTGTAGTATTCGGTTTTTTTCTCATAAGTTTTATCCCAGGATCCGGTAAAAACTCCTTCCTGATATTCACAGGGAACACTATATTGATTATCATGAGGAGATTTAAAATCATCTGTATTATAAGTGCCATTTTCCGTTATAAATTCATCATCCGAGTTAAAATGTCTAAAAACGCCATTTACCGACAGAGAAGGAATACTAAAAGATAAATTAACGGGTCTGATTTCATTCTTTATTCGAATAATTAGTTCAGGTTCATTCGTGGAGGAGTAAGGATAATTTCCGGCTGAATTGACGGCCAATACAAAAAACTTATACCCATAATCCACCCATTCTTTTATTTTCCCGGAATTTGCGTTGTTGTTGCCCGAAGCCAGGGTTTCCAGTTTTGATGTATTGTATTTGATTATATACAGGTCGTTTTCCCCGGGACTGGCCGAACACGAAAGGGTACTGTTTTCACTAACAAGAGTCGGTGACAGGGTTACCTGATAAATTCTCCCGGACAAATCGGGGTAGGATACATTAAAGATTTTCACCGTATCGCTGCTTTTGCTGGCATTAAATTCTCCGGCTTTATTTCCTGTGAGAAAAGCAGGGTTTATGTCGCTGTACAATTTGCCCGTAACATATTGCTCCAGGAACTGGGGGTACCATACCATGATCATTTCCGGGATGCCTTTTTTCAGGGCATTGGCCGGAGAATTATCTTTGGATATTTCCTCATACACTTTCAGAAGTATCCCTTCTCCGTATTTTTCGGCCAGGTACTTGATCATGGCTGACATTCCGTAGCCGTGATTCTGCACATCTGTCTCAACACCAGCCACCATGCCGTTTAAAGGCGCTTTTTCATTTCCGCTGCGGACCGAGGAAATGTAATTTGTGACATTTGAAAATTTTTCTTCAACCCAAACGGATGATGCCTCGTCGAGCCAAAGCTGGGGGCTTTCCAATTTGGCTTTTGAAAACCGGTTGCGTTTGTCATACAAGTTCTGGACAAAATGAAAAAACTCGTGTCCAACTGTAACTCTAAGTTCTTCTTTACTTTTTAGTTTATCTGAATTGATCTCGAGCGAAGCATAGTTGTCGCCCCAAGCAGAGGGGGCCATGTAACCGAAAACCGATTCTTTCAGTTTTTTCACTGTTACCTCAACGGGCCATTTTGTTCTTGCTGCATAACTGAACCCGAAGGGAGGTGAACTGAATTTGGTATAAGCTTCTTCGAGATATCCGGCCAGTTCATCGATTTCATTAACCGAGGTTTTCGGATAGAAAATTTTAAAATGCCCCTGGGTCGTAACTTGTTCGGCAAATCCGGCAATAGCCGTTAATCCCAGGTCAATGTATTCAATTTCAGCCTGAACGAATGAGATGTTTTGCTCCGATTTAAGCTGTTCGTTCGTGGCCGGTATTGTGATAATCACTGAATTTCCGGTTCGTTCGCATGGTTGGATCCGGTATGCATTTTCTTCTTTATTAAGGCTTTTGATAAAAACTGTTTCCTCAACAGCTGCACCAAGCGTTTCATTAGCTGGGGCAGTCACCTCAATTTCGACGGAAATCGGTTTATTAAATGTTAATGGAATATTTTTGATCAGATAGTTTTTGGATACCTGATTGGTGCCAAAGGCTTCGTTGTTGGTATAATATACCTCAATATCATGGGAGCCTGAAAAGGTGTTTTCAGGGAAAGTGATTTTAATCTCTTCACCGTCAATAATACCTCCCTTTTCATCAATAATTTTACTGGTAATGGATGTCTCCTTAATGGGACGATCATCATCGGATGTGCATGACCAAAATGCCAACACAGGCAGAATTGCTAATAGAACGATTCTTCTTTTCATACTTCTTCCTCCACTTCTCCTTCTTCAAATTAGATATCAAAATTAGCGAAAAGAAATGCTCATTTTTTTATGAATATTGAATTTTTTTTTCAATAGTGATCAGCAATTGACCAATAAGTATTTAAAATTGTAATTTTGTCAGGTTGTTCAGACAATTATTCTACTTTTTTCATGTTTATTTGGAAATGATCGATTTACAAGATATCAAACAGCGTTTTGGGATAATCGGGAACGCTCCCGGGCTGAACCGGGCCATTGAGGTGGCGGTTCAGGTTGCGCCCACCGATCTGTCGGTACTCATCACCGGTGAAAGCGGGGTGGGTAAGGAGGTGTTCCCGCAAATCATCCACCATTTTTCGGCCCGCAAACACGGGAAGTACATTGCCGTAAACTGCGGCGCCATCCCCGAAGGAACCATCGATTCCGAACTATTCGGCCATGTGAAGGGATCTTTTACCGGGGCGCTGTCCGACCGGAAAGGCTATTTTGAAGTAGCCGACGGGGGCACCATTTTCCTCGACGAAGTGGGCGAACTACCCCTGGCTACCCAGGTGCGCCTGCTCCGGGTGCTCGAGGCCGGTGAATTCATCCGGGTGGGCTCATCCGAAGTGCTTAAAACCAATGTGCGCGTGGTCGCTGCCACCAACATGAACATACCCAAAGCCATTAGCGAAGGGAAATTCCGCGAGGACCTCTATTACCGGCTCAATACCGTGCCGGTAATGGTGCCACCGCTGCGCGAACGGCGTGACGACATTGTGCTCCTGTTCCGGAAATTTGCCCACGATTTTGCCGAACGCTACCGCATGCCCCCATTGCGCCTCGACGACGAAGCACGAAGTATACTGGTCTCTTTCCCCTGGCCGGGAAACATCCGGCAACTGAAGAACATCACCGAGCAAATTTCGGTCATCGAGCAGGAACGGAACATCGACGGTACCACCCTTCGGGGTTACCTTCCCCATTTCCATGAACATCCGCTTCCGGCCCTCTACACCAAATCCGAAGAAAAGACGTTCTCGTCCGAACGGGAAATCCTATACCAGGTGCTCTTCGACATGAAACGCGACATGAACGACTTGAAAAAGCTGGTCCACGACCTCATGCAACATAACGGAGAAACAAGCACCGAGGTACAGCACGAGAATGCACGGATTATCCGGAAACTGCATAGCGAAAACGATTTCGCTCTCGACGAGGATTCGCCACGGGTTACCGTACAGCCTTATCCCCCGGGATCTCCTTCCTCGTCGATACCCATCCCCCACGACGACCTGATTGAAGATACCGAAGAATTGGTCGAGGAGTCGCTTTCGATCGAAGAAAAGGAGAAGGAGTTGATCCAGAAAGCGTTGAGCAAATACAACGGAAAACGGAAAAATGCTGCACGAGAACTGGGAATTTCCGAACGGACCCTGTACCGGAAAATCAAAGAATATGACATCAATTAAGCCAATAAGAAAAGGGATAGCCCTGTTTGCAGCAGGCGTACTTTTCGCCCTGGCCCAGGCCTGCACCATCAGCTACTCCTTTACCGGGGCTTCCATTTCGCCTTCGGTGAAAAGTTTCTCGGTATATGATTTTCCAAACCGGGCTCCGCTGGTAAATCCAACCCTGAGCGACTACTTTGCCGAACAACTGCGCGATAAATTCACCCGGCAAACCAGTCTCGAATATGCTCCTGACGGAGGCGACCTGGAGTTTGAAGGCCAGATTACCGGGTACGACGTGCAGCCCATTTCGATCCGTTCCGACGATCAGGCTGCCGAAAACCGGCTGACCGTCCGGATTAAGGTTAAATTCACCAACAAACAGGATCCCACCCAAGACTTTGAAACGGATTTCTCGGCCTATGCCGATTTTAGTAGTGAACTGATCCTGAGTGACGTAGAAGATTCGCTGATGGAAGAAATCGTGAAGCAAATTACAGAAGATGTATTTAACAAATCGGTAGCCAACTGGTGAACATGAACAGCGAACAATTTCTCTTATACCTGCAAAAACCCGAATTGCTCGATCAATCGACGCTCGAATCCATCCGGGACCTGGTGGATAGTTTTCCCTATTTCCCGGCAGCAAGAATGTTGTATTTGCGTAATCTTCTGAATATAAAGAGTTATAAATTCGAATCCGAACTGGCGCAGCAAGCGCTTTATATCCCCGATCGCAGGATCTTGTTCGAATTCCTGAACCGGGAACCCGGGCAGGATGCTGAGGTTGAATTATTGTCCTTTGATAATACCCCGCCCGAAGAATTACAGGCTGTTTCTCCGGTTGATGAACCGCACAGCGTTGCCGGGGATGCCGATCCCGACGAGCTGATCGAACGCTTTATTGCCCGAAATCCCTCGCTCAGCCGCTTAAAATCCAAACCGGGAGCCGAACTAGCTTTAGAAATAAGCGGGGGTGATTACCTCGACGATAGCCTTATAACCGAAACACTGGCAGGCATTTATATGAAACAAGGCATGTATGACGAAGCGATCCGTTCGTATAAAAAATTAAGTTTGAAATTCCCGGAAAAAAATACTTACTTTGCGAGTCAAATTGAAAAAATAAAAAAGTTACAATCTAAAGAAGATTAACATGTATATCCTGGCTATTGTTTTAATATTTATCGTGTGTCTTTTGATGGTGCTGATTGTGTTGGTGCAAAATTCAAAAGGCGGCGGCCTGGCGTCGAGTTTTTCGGGCAACAACCAGATCATGGGGGTTCGCCGCACGGCCGATTTTCTTGAAAAGGCAACCTGGTATCTGGCCGGAGCTCTTTTGGTGCTGTGTATTCTGGCAAGCGCGTTTATCCCTCGGGGCGAAAACCGCGGGCGCGATTCCATCATCAGCGAACAGGTACAAACCGCTGTAGATCCAACCCAGGCAGCTACTTTCCCCACATCGGCCGACCAGATTGAAACCGTTGGCGGCGATCAGGATGATACGGAATAAACACCGTTTACAAACAATCATACATAAAGCGTTTCTTCAGCGAAACGCTTTTTTTATTTATCGAATTACAGGCTTGTCCCGTGATTCGACCGAAACGCTTTCATCCGATTGCATCGCTTCGAAGGAGCTCTTTTGCTTTTTGGCATAACAGCCCGGCAATAACGATCGAAAATCTTTTTTGCGCAGTTGTGGCGCTTCGATAGCAAACAATGGGAAGCACCCATTCGAGCAAGGCAAGGTAATAAGGTAAAAGGGTGGAATTCCCCCGGGCGCTCTCCAGGGCATACTGGCGCATTTTCCGGATCAAAGCTGTATTGCGTTGCATTTCACTCGGATACTTGCCTGTGTAGCTGTTCACGGGCAAGTCATCCAGTTTCGAAGAGGTATAGAATCGGGCAGCAAATTCCATCATTGATTTTAATTCTTCGGGATCGTCTACCCGGGCATATTCAATCATGAAAATGGCTTCCATACGGGCAAAGTCGGAAACGACCGACCGTGGGCGGGTTTCGGAAAAGTCGATCAGGTGTACGTTCAGATCCTGATCGAGGAGGATGTTTTGCATGTTCAGGTCGCCATGGCAAACCGAAGTAAAATAATCGAATTTCCAATGGTGCATCCTTTTGTATTCGTACTTTAGAAACCAGAAGGGATTGAGCAGTTTTTCCCCGGTTTCTTTTATTTCCAGTTCGGGTTTGTCCGACGATATGGAAAACAGGTTTTCGGCTGTTTCTTCAATCATGGGGAAAAACGTACGTGTGGGGTCATGGTCGTGGAAAAGGGCAATTTTGTCTTCAATCGATTGTCCGTACCAGGGCTTTAGTATTTCTTTGAAAATCTTGTCAAAAACCGGTTCCAGTTTTTCCACCGGCCATGACTCAAAAAGATGGGTCAGCCATTTTAATTGGGTTTGTTCGCCGCCAATACCCACAAAGTTGTACCTCAGTGCCCCGGTATGGGCAAAGAAATGAGCGCCCAACACCATGGCGCTGTTGTTGAAAATATAGGGCAGGGCATAGTTCCGGCATCGTTCGGCTTCCCGTTCGATCATATCGCGGGGTGCAATTTTCAGAACGGTTGGTCGGAGTTTCCGGCCCTCGGGGTCGTAGGA
>DAIMEA010000119.1:0-9800 GCA_036725585.1 Prolixibacteraceae bacterium
GATTTTGATCTGGGCATTCAAAACGACGGGCAACACGGCCAGGGAAAGAAAGAGGATTAGGGACTTACCATTGATTGATTGATTGATTGATTGATTGATTGATTGATTGATTGATTGATTGATTGATCAATCGAAGGACATTTTTTCTCATAATTATACGGTATTAGGTAAATGATTTTCCGAAAGTTAAGGCGCCAGAAACGTAAAAACAAAAAAATTGTATGAACAGCAGGAAAATCTTCGTGAGGGGTCGTTTTTTTCATGTAAAGGGTATTCTCCTAAACCCGACAGTTTTTTGAAAGCTGTCGGGTTTAAATGTGAAAATTCGTTTTTCATTATTGTCCGGGGAAATTGGAAAAGAGTGGACAGTAATGTAAATCTTTATTGTAACAAATCAGCCCCGGTGCATACATATTGGAAAACGATCAACAAAAACCATCGGATATTGTTCTGAATACAGCATCCATACAAAAAATGATGAATATCCTTTTCTATGTGACGATATTTTATGAACTAGCAGATTATAAATCATTCAACAACGACAACCAATTACACAAATAATCACATCATGTCAACATTCAGATTAATTCTCACTGCACCATTGCTATTCATGGTCAACCTTTTGTTTGCCCAAACCGAAGAAGCACGGCTCATGCGTTTCCCGGCCATAATGGGAGACCAGATTGTATTTACCTATGCCGGCGACCTGTACACGGTTGAATCCGATGGGGGCACTGCCCGCAGGCTCACCAGCGACATTGGATACGAAATGTTTGCCCGCTTTTCGCCCGACGGAAAGCAAATTGCCTTCACCGGCCAGTACGATGGCAATACCGAAGTGTACACCATCCCGGCAGAAGGGGGAATCCCGAAAAGGCTCACCCACACGGCCACGCTTGGGCGCGACCTGATCTCCGACCGGATGGGACCCAACAACATCGTGATGGGCTGGACCCCCGATGGCAGCCAAATCGTATACCGATCGCGAAAACAAACCTTCAACGACTTCAAAGGGCAACTGTTCACTGTTTCGCCCGAAGGGGGTTTGTCGACCGAACTCCCCTTGTCGGAAGGCGGATTCTGCTCCTATTCGCCCGATGGCAAAAAACTGGCCTTTAACCGGGTTTTTCGGGAATTCCGCACTTGGAAATACTACCGGGGCGGTATGGCCGACGACGTTTGGATTTTCGATTTTGAGACCAAAGAAGGGACCAACATCACCCAAAACGATGCCCAGGACATTTTCCCGATGTGGGCTGGTAACGAAATATATTTTCTTTCGGACCGCGACCGTACGATGAACATTTTCGTTTACAATACCCAAACCGGCGAAACACAGAAAGTAACCCATTTCACCGAATACGACTGCAAATTTCCGACCCTGGGCGGCGAAAACGTTGTATTCGAAAACGGCGGTTTCATTTACAAGATGAATGTAAACGACAAAAACCCGGTTAAAGTGCCGGTGTTCATTGCCAACGACTTCATTTACGCCCGCAACGAAATGAAAAAAGCCTCCGGATTGATCCGCAATGCCGACCTTTCGCCCAACGGCGAACGGGTTGTGTTCAGCGCCCGGGGAGAGGTGTTCAATGTGCCTTCCAATAAGGGCATCACATACAACCTGACCCAAACGCCGGGAGTACACGAACGCGATGCCTCCTGGTCGCCCGATGGTAAATGGATTGCCTGGCTTTCCGACCAGTCGGGGGAATTTGAACTATGGGTGCAGCCCCACGACGGGTCCCAACCTGCCCGTCAAATCACGAAAAACGCCGACACGTATTTCTTTGGTATGACCTGGTCGCCCGACAGCAAAAAAATCCTCTGGAGCGACCGGAAATTACGCCTCCGCTATGTCGATGTCGAAAGCAAGGAAGTAACAGAGGTATTCCAGGGGCGTTATGGACAGGTGTACAGCTATGCATGGTCGCCCGACAGCAAATGGATTACTTTCAGCAAAAACGCCGAAAACCGGTTTTCCGTGGTTGCGGTCTATAATACCGAAACCCGGTCGATCAACGACATTACCGACAGCTGGTACGATTCGGGCTCTGCTGCCTTCTCCAACGATGGCAAATACCTCGTGTTCGTTTCAGACCGGGATTTCAATCCCAGTTACAGCCAAACCGAATGGAACCATTCGTACGACGATATGGGACGGGTTTACCTGGCCCTGCTATCCGAAGAAACACCCTCGCCCTTTGCCCCCGAAAACGATAGCGTAAAGATTGAGACCGGGGCTGCCCCGGAAAAAAGCGATAAAGCAAAAGACGGAAAAGAAAAGACAAAGGATAAAGAGGCAAAGGAGGAAAAGGAGGCCAAAACGGTAAAAATCGATTTTGACGGCATCGCCAACCGAATTATTTCTCTTCCTGTAAGCCCCGGAAATTACCGAAATGTAGCCTGCGTCGACGGAAAAGTCTACTACAACCGCATGGGCGATGGCGGAATGAAAGCCCTGGTTTACCTGCTCGATAAAAAAGAGGAAAAAGAACTGGGTACCTTCCGCTTTGCACTCTCACCGAACAACAAAAAGATGATTGTTAACGAAAAGACCCAATGGGCTGTGATCGATCTTCCTACGGATGCAGTTAAACTGAAGGAAACGATCGACATCGACAAAATGGAAGCATGGGTCGACTATCGTTTGGAATGGAAACAAATATTCGACGAAAGCTGGCGGCAAATGCGCGACTTCTTTTACGTGGAAAACATGCACGGGGTCGATTGGAAAGCCATGCACGGGAAGTACGCAGCCCTTGTGCCTTATGCCCGCCATCGCGACGACCTCACGTATATCATTGGCGAGCTGATTGGCGAACTGAACATTGGCCATGCTTACGTTCAAAGTGGCGAACGTCCCGAACCCGAACGGATCAAGACCGGGCTTCTGGGGGCGAAAATCAGCGCCGATCCCTCGGGCTATTTCAAAATCGACAAATTATTGAAGGGCGCCAACTGGAGCAACGAACTGCGGTCGCCCCTTACTGAGGTAGGCGTAAATGCCAAAGAAGGCGATTTTATCGTGGCTGTTAACGGGGTCAGCGCCCAAACCGTCGACGATCTCTATACCCTTCTGATTGGCAAGGCAGGCACGGAAGTAGAGATCAGCCTGAATAAAAAACCCTCTGAAACCGGCGCGCGTAAGGTGCTTGTAAAACCCATCGCCGATGAAGCCTCGCTGTATTACTACAACTGGGTGCAAAGCAACATCGATAAAGTAACGAAGGCCACCAACGGAGAAGTCGGGTACATTCACATCCCCGATATGGGTGTTGCCGGCCTGAACGAATTCAGCAAACTCTTCTATCCGCAACTGAACAAAAAGGGATTAATTATCGACGACCGGGGAAATGGAGGCGGCAATGTATCGCCCATGATCCTCGAACGCCTGATGCGTGAAGCCGGTCGGGCCAATATGCGCCGAAACCTGCCCGATCCCACACCGGTTCCCTATGCAACGCATCTGGGGCCTAAAGTTTGCCTTGTCGACAAATACTCTGCCTCCGATGGTGATTTGTTCCCCTACGGGTTCAAACGCTTCGATGTTGGTACCGTAATCGGAACACGAACCTGGGGCGGCGTGGTCGGCATCAGCGGTTCGTTGCCGTTCATCGACGGGGCCGATCTCCGCAAACCCGAATTTGCTTCCTATTCTTCAGAAGAAAGCAAATGGATCATCGAAGGCCATGGCGTGGAACCCGATATCGTGATCGATAACGACCCGTACCGCGAATATACCGGCATCGACGACCAGTTGAACAAAGCGATCGAAGTGATTCTGGAACAGATCAAAACCGAATACAAGCCGCTGCCGCCCATTCCCGAAGCGCCCGATAAAACCAAATAGAATGAGGTATCCCCTTGGGGAGTCACCCGAAGAAGGAGCAAACAAAAAAGGAGTCGTTGACAAAAAGATGCATCGACTGAAAAGAGAAAAGAATCCTGCGCAATATCGAACGCAGGATTTTTTTTGGGTATCTGTAAGAAATTGAACGATTAATGCGCGATATGCAGGTGCGGAAACAGTTCCTGTCGTTTTTTAGAGCGAAACCGAAAACCGGGAGGCAGGAAGGATGTGGTGAACGTAGAGATGTACCATTTGTCCGCAGAAACAGAAAGAGATCGGGGACCCGATGTCATTCCGAGTTCCTACCTAAAATTTTTAGGCATAAGCTTATATGACAGTTGAAAAAAGGTGTCATTCCGAGTGAATCCCGATGTACATCGGGAGACGAGGAATCCTTTTCAATTCGGTGTTATCCCGTAACAAAAGTCCTTATTGCATTTTGCCAAAATCTTGGGAGGGGAATTCGTAAAGGCCGGTCTTCCGTCTTCCGTCTTCCGTCTATCGAGCCAAATAACATTTATCGAGCACTACGTCCATGAGCATGCCCGAGCAACTGCCTTTAACAAGCACCTGCGAACCAACGGCCACCGCTGACAGGTCGGAATCGCTCCCGGGGGCAAAATTACAACGGATTCCGCCGAAGGGTGTGTCGGCCGATAAAAGGATCGACACCGATCCGGATTCGTCGATCTCTATTTCGGATATCTCGCCCGAGACTTCCACTACCTTTCCCAGGTATTTCTCGTTCGACGCGTTTTCGTCGCTTTCAAACTCGGAATAGAGCGCTACGGATGTAAGCACGTAATCGGGCTGGTGTTTCTTCACCGAATCTTCAGCGCCCCGGAAAACATAGAGCAATACCAACGCCAGAAGGGCTACTCCGATGAGCAGAACCAGCAGGACTTGTCGAGTTTTGATCTTTGCCATGGCTGTTTTCTTTTTTACTTTTTATACGGCAGGTATTCCATATTCACGGCAACATCCACAATTTTGGCAACCCGGTCCTCGACCAGCTTGGGGACTTTGATCTTGTAATCGTCGATCGCGATCGTGAACGACGATTTCGCACTGATTTTTCCTTCCTCAACAACGATCTCGCCGGCTTGTTCGATGGTTCGGGTTACCCCGTGAATGGTCAGTTCGCCTTTAACCACAACCGGATACGTTCCGTTTTTGCCGAAATCAATAGTTTCGGGGTTTGCCAAAACGCCCTTTAGCGAAGCTTTCGGAAACTTGTCCGATTCCATATAGGTTTCGTTGAAATGTTCTTCGGCCGTAGCCAGGGTAAAGGTAAACGATTTAATCAGTAGTTGAAAAACTATTTCTCCGTTCGAAGTATTCAGAAAACTGGTTACCTGGTTGTTGTTTCCGTCAATATCGATTGCATCGGTGTGCGACATAAAATAGATGTGTCCGGTTTTGGTAAACCACAAGTCCTGGGCATGGGAAGCAGTACCCAGCAAAAGACACATAGCCAGAAAAAAAATAATTCGCTTCATGATCGTCGGGTTTTCAAAATACAGTAGATATATTAAATCCGATATGCACGTCTCCGTCCAGCCAACTTCCGGTGGTGTTTCCCAGCGCCGAGTTTTCGGCTATGGGTGTGCTGTTGGTCAGGATAAGCTGAAAAACATGGTGACTTACCTGATAGGAAACAGCAAACGAAAGAGGGTTGTAATAGTGTACCGGCCCCGTGTTGGCATGGTTCACCCAGAAATATTCGGCGCTAACGTCGAGAATGCTGCTGATTTTGTAACGTCCGCTAATTCCCAATGCCAACAGATCGTTTTGATCGCTTGGGGTTTCGACCAGGTTTCGGTGAACATACGTGGGAGACAATTGCAGCGACAAATGGTCGAATTTGCGGGCAATGAGTACCTGGGCCGTATATTCAAGGCGATGGGTAAAATCCCTGTTTCGATCTTCGTTGCTGAATTTTTGGGTTGTTGCCGAAACCATGCCATAAAAGGAGAGGGTAAGTGGCATATTTCGGGCCCCGGTCGATTGCCGGAGAATTTTTCCCTTCATACAGGCAGTAACCCGTTTCTGATAGGTAGCCCGTCCCACGCCCACGTTTAGCCAGTCGGTGAGCCCGTAATCGACAGTGAAATAGGAGTTCGAACCATCGAGTCCGTACAATTCTTCGGCTCCTTCCTTAATCGAACCGAAATGATGGGCAATCCGGAAGTCGAGTCCCTTTTTCTGCATCAGGTCGACGGAATGCCCGGTCACAACCCGGCTCCCCATAAAGGTAGCCACGGCATAGTCGGTATAATCGGATGTTTCGGCTTCGAGCAGGGCATCCAGGTCCTGGGCCGAAAGCCGCAAAACGGAGAAGAAAATGATCATAATACACAATACACGGAAACCGGTTCCGGCAAATGTCGGGTGCGTATATTTTTTCATAACAGTCAATTCGCGGTATCTTCGTTAATTAGAGATAAAAGTTCGGCGCGGGAGAGGGGGCGGCTAAAGATCCGCACATTATCGATTCCTCCCGTGAAGTAGGAACGTTGGTACGCTTCGCCGTTGGCCGAACGGCCAATATACAGGATATCCGTAAGGGGATCGAGGGAGCCCGGCGATGCCATTTTTTCATCCACTTCGATTGCCTCACCATTGAGCAAAGACCCCCGATACATGATCCGGAGCGTGTCGGCGCCGGCTTCGGCATACAGAAAATTCCAGGTGTTGTAGGTATTGACCCAGTTTTGGGTGGTGTACGATGTGCTTTTCTGTGCCGAAGTCAATAAGGTTTGACCCGAAACACCGTCGATTCGTACCGTTAGTCCGCTCACCCCGTAATCGAAAAGAGTTGGCGGATAATCGCCGGTATAGGGCTCGTCGGCGCGGAACCAGAAGAAAACCGAAAGAGTGTCGATCATACCCAGGTTCGACAGGGTAATGCACTGGGGATAACCCGAAAGATGGAGGGCACTGCTGTCCTTCCCGTCGACCCCTGAAATGTATTCGAGGGTTCCCGGAACAGAAACCGACACTCCCGTGTTGCTTTGGTTCGCCAGGGATCCATCGAGGGACAAAAGGGCAAGCATACCCTTTTCCGGAACCGGCACCAGCGTATCGCCCCCCTCGAAGTACCGGTCGTAAACATTGTCGTAATGGCAAGCCACGAAAAGAAAAATCAGGCAAATAAAAGCCCAATAAGGTGTTTTTATCATTTGGTTAATTTGTAAAATATGGCCCTAAATTAGAAAAATATGAATGGGAACGAAGAAGGGTTCCTGTTTTTTTCACTTTTACCCGGAAAATTTAAAAAAAGGAAACAGATTGCTTTGCTACGCTACCTTGACAGAATTTTGTTTTCTGTGTCATCTCGAACGCAAGTGAGAGATCTCAACGTATTTGGGCAGATCTCTCCTAACGTCGAGATGACACCTTTTTTTTCACACGGTTATTTATGCATTATGCCCAAAAAATTGGGCGTGATCTATAAATGACGCTCATATTCATGCTGTTGGAGTCGGGAGAAGGGGTTCAAATCCGCAACGATACACGGATCACTTTTTCTCCTTCAATTTTATCAACGAAACAGACCTTGGCGGAAGGATGACCTCGGCTCGCCCACGGGCTACGGGAAACGCCCGGCTGTTCGTTTCAAAAAGTTGGGTTCCTCCTACCTGATTGAATTGTTCGGGGGACCCGGCCAATACTTCCTGAACACCGTTTCGTTCGAGCCGCGCTCCCGATACATCAAGAACGACCTTTTTTTCTCGTTCAGACGTGTTGACCAGTTTCACATACAGGGTTTGGGTTCGATCGTCGATGGTAGTGCTGGCGTACAACTGGTTTTGGCCCGTCAGCGGCGATCCTTTTTCGGTGACCGGAACAACGTGGTCGCCACGATGGGTCGAAAACAACTTTTGGACCATGTAGTTCGGAGTAGGCATGGCTTCCAGATTATTGAACCAGATCAGGTTGGGATTCCATTGCCAGGCTTCTTTGTGGGCAAAAAGCGGTGCATAGGAACACATCACCACAATGTCGGCATTTCGTTCGAGGCCGGTCATGAAGGCTGCTTCGCTTAGAGCGGCTTCCCAGTTGTTCCGTCCTTCGGGAGCTTCCTGCTGCCGGGTATGCGACGCATATTCGCCGGCAAATACTTTGGGCCCGTTCCGGTCGAACGAATCGTAACGGCTTGCATTTTGGAGAAACCACGCAGGCTCTTTGTAATAATGTTCGTCGATAATATCGGCGTCGAGTTTTCGAAGTTCTTCCCACAGGTAGGCATTTCGCTCGTCGGTGGTGGGGCCTGCGGCCGAAATAAGTTCAATTTCGGGGTGTTTTTCTTTCAATACCCGATGAAAAATCTGATAGCGTTCGATGTACTGGGGTCCCCATTGTTCGTTGCCAATTCCCAGGTATTTCATCCGGAAGGGTTCGGGGTGGCCCATATCGGCCCGGAGTTTGCCCCAGATTGTCGTGCTGTCGCCATTGGCAAATTCAACCAAATCAAGCGCATCCTGGATGTACGGTTCCATTTCGTTCAAAGCGGCTACTTCTTTCGAATTAAACTGGCAGGCCATGCCACAGTTTAGGATGGGCAGAGGTTCGGCGCCCAGGTCTTCCGAAAGCAGAAAGTATTCGTAAAATCCAAGCCCGAACGACTGATAATAATCGGGGGTAAGGCGGTGCCGGAATTCGTCCATCCATCTCGACCGAAGTGTCGTTCGCTCCTCAATGGGGCCCACGGTTTTTTTCCACTGATAGCGCTCCGAAAGCTGATACCCTTCGACAATGCAACCGCCCGGGAAACGGATGAAACCGGGACGCAGCCCATCCAGCAATTCTACCAGGTCGGCCCGTAGCCCTTTCGGCCGGTTTTTCCACGTGTCGGCCGGAAAAAGAGAAACCATATCGATATCAATCAATCCTTTACCGGAGAAAAGCAGGCGCAAACTCCCCTTTTCGGCTGTCGCATCAGCCCGGAGAGTGAGCGAATATTCTTTCCATCCGGATTGAAAGGATTCCAGGGACGACGAAGCCAAAACATTCCCCTTTTCATCGTTCAGTTCTACCCGGAGCGAAAGATCGTTTTCCTGCGGGCAGGCCCAAAGGGAAAAGAGATAGGTAGCCCCCTGCCGGATTCCCATACCCCGAAAGCCTTCGTTCGAAAGGCCAAAGGATTGGGAGGGGTTGGCATTTGCCAGGCGTACGAAGCGGAGATTGGCAGGATGATCCTCCCGGTTGATGGTCAGTATTTCTCCTTTGTTCCCATCCAGTTCGATGGCTTTCCACCCTATCATCGGATTGCGGAATTCGAACGAACGGTTTTTTACCATTTCGGCATAAATTCCACCATCGGCGGCAAAATTGATGTCCTCAAAAAATATTCCCCACATGGTGGGCGAAACAGGGGCCAGGGTTTTTCCGGCATCCACAACTAAAGTATGAACATCCTGCGAATAGGCACCCATCAGTATGCCAAGCTGTATCAGGAACAAAAGAATCAGGCTACGTATCATCATGATTGAATTATTTTTGGGTGAAAATAATCATTTTGTTTCAAAGAACGCTTCCACCCCGGGGTAATGAAAACGTTTCCGTGCGAGTTCGACCGGGTAAATAAAATAAATCATTTGTGCTTCGGCACAACATTTTCCTTCGCCATCGAACAGTTGCGCCTCAAACCGGGCTTCCTTCTCCCCTTTTTCCATCAGCCTTGCTTTCAGCGTTACAGCGCCTCGCGAAACGCGCAGCGGGTTCAAAAACGACACGTTCATTTTTTGGGTCACGCCGGCGGTACCTGCTTGAACATAGCAGGCCCAGGCGCAGATTTCATCGAGCAGGGTTGCCTGAATGCCCCCGTGCACCACATCGGGATAGCCTTCAAATTTTTTTTCCGGGATCCACTCTGCCATGAGCCGGTCCCCTTCGTCGAAAAAGCGTAGCTGAAGCCCATGGGCATTGAAGGGCGAACACCCGA